>DATAWG010000100.1 GCA_036267355.1 Pirellulales bacterium
ACACCGAATGGGCCGGCGGCAAACGCGGCGTCGAACTCTACGACCAATCGGCCGATCCGAAGGAATACCACAACCTCGCCCACGACCCCGATCAAGCCGCGACGGTGGCGATGCTAAAGAAGCTTTTGCATTCCGAGCGGCTATGAAATGCGAGCTACGGAATCGGGCTGGCATTTCCGAACGTGCTCGAATCTCCGCTTCAATGAACGGAGTCGTAGATGAACATCCGCTCGAGCAGGATGCGGCTATCGGCTAGATCCAAAGCAAACCGAGGCCCACTCCGCGGCGCCGACCGTCGACGAAGTTCACCAATGCAACTCCGGACCGCCGGACCAACGGACGGAGCCCTCGCCCCTTCTTCAAGTTTTCGATTTGCAGTTTGCCTGATCTCTGTTACCATTTGATGGAGAACTGGTGACGGCGACGATTTTCCACGGGCTGGGTTCCAACGAACCAAGCTGTGGCGAGGCGGGTCGCCGAAGCCGGTCCGGAGTCAACCATCGAATTTCGGGGGTCTTTAGCGGCCGACGTAAGTCGGGGCGCCAAGGGCTTTTCCCGGTGATTTGCGACTAAATCCGGAATTGTTTGTACAACCCCATTCACTATTCGGCACGCCCGGCTTGTAGATGAACCTCGTCGTTTTCATCTGGCGGTTTCTAATCGAGCAATGGCTCGCTATGAAATCCGCATGCTTAGGCGGTTATTTCCGCAGCGGTTGCTTGCAAAGCATCGGCTTCGGTTACTCTCCGCTGACGGGCGTCTGGGCCGGCGCTGTTTGGCGCAACGCAGCTTTGACCGGCAGGGTCGCGGCTGTCGAAGTTGGCTCGGCGGCCACGGGCGGCATCTGCGTCGCGCAAGCGATGCGCATGCGCGCGCGGCTTTGGCCCTGGGCGAGCGGTGATTGGCTGCCAATCGGTCTCGTTTCTGGCTACGGCGCGCGGTCTCCATCAGGCCGAAGCGCCTTCGTTGCATCGCGTTGCAGGAGCAAGAGCAGTTCCCCTGCGCTCCGGCGAGCGAGCGGTCGCCTGAAATCCGATCGATGATTCACGCTTCGCGGGCTGCGGAGCCCGGGAGCTGATTGTACGAACGATGCCGCTTGGCCGCCGCCGGTCAGCTCTAACTCTCCACGCTTGGAGAGATGTTGGCGTCGCTCGGCTTATAGCCGATCGCTCGAGGAAATCGCTCTCGGTCCACTTGGCCGTCGGCGGTTGCCGCGAAGGCTCTCCGATCAAACGCCAATAGCAGAGAGGGTCTGAGCAGTGAACACGTGGGAAACGTTTGCCGTCGTCGTCGTCGCCGCCCTGTTGGGAGCGATGGCGATCAAATTTCTCGATCGGCTCCGCCGCCGCGACGCCGAATCCGAAGCCAAGGAAATCCTCGAAAAGGCCACTCGCGAAGCATCGAATTTGCGCCGTGAAGCCGAATTGGAAATGAAGGAGTCGGCGATCCAATCGAAGGCCGCCGGCGAACGCGAACTTGCCCAACTCCGCCAGGAACTTCACGAACGCGAACGGTTGCTCGACAAACGGCAAGATGCCGTCGAGCAGCAAGCCGAGCAGGTTCGCAAGCAGGAACGGATGGTCGAGGGTTCGCAGCGAAAATTGGCCGAGCGCATCGAAGACGCCAATCGCCGCAACGAAGAATTGATCAAGCTTTTAGACCTACAACGGCAGACGTTGCACCAGCTTAGCGGCTTGAGCCGCGACGATGCCACACATCGCTTGCTCGACATGCTCGATCAAGAACTGACGCACGAGCAAGGGGCCCTGATCATCAAGCACGAGCGGCAAACCGCCGAATTGGCCGAGCAAAAGAGCCGCGATATCCTGCTCACTGCTCTGCACCGCTACGCCGCCACGCACACCGCCGAAACCACCACCAGCACCGTCGATATTCCCAACGACGAGATGAAAGGCCGCATCATCGGCCGCGAAGGACGCAACATCCGCGCCTTCGAAAAGGCCACCGGCGTCGACGTGATCATCGACGACACGCCGGGCGTGGTGATCGTCAGCGGCTTCGATCCGGTGCGCCGCGAGATCGCCCGCATGGCGCTCAACAAGCTGATCGCCGACGGCCGAATCCATCCGACGCGGATCGAAGAACTCGTTGCCCAAACGCAGGGCGAGATGGAGCAACACATCCAAAAACATGGCGAAGAAGCGGTGCAGGAGGCGAACGTCAACCGGCTGCATCCGAAATTGGTGCACCTCTTGGGCCGCCTCCGCTTCCGCACCAGCTACACGCAAAACGTGCTGCGGCATTCGATCGAAGTCGCCTTCTTGGCCGGCATGATGGCCGACGAAATCGGCCTCGACGGCACGCTCGCTCGCCGCTGCGGACTGTTGCACGACATCGGCAAGGCGGCCGACCACGAAGCCGAAGGTGGCCATCCAAAAATCGGCGCCGAATTGCTCAAACGCTACGGCGAAGGTCCGGAAGTCGTCCATGCCGCGCTCGGCCATCACGACGATATCCGCATCGATCATCCCTACACGGTCCTGGTGGCCGCGGCGGATGCGTGCAGCGCCAGCCGGCCCGGCGCGCGCCGCGAGACGCTCGAGCGGTATATTAAACGGATGGAAGAACTCGAATCGATCGCTCGCAGCTTCCCCGGCGTCGAGCAGGCATATGCAATTCAAGCCGGCCGCGAACTGCGCGTGATCGCCAGTGCCCGCGACACGACCGACACTTCAGCCGCCAAAATCTGCCGCGACATCGCGCAAGCCTTCGAGCAGCAGTTGACATATCCCGGCGAGATCAAGGTGACCGTGTTGCGCGAAACACGCGTTACGGAGATGGCCCGATAGGGGCGAGAGGCGAGGGACGAGGGGCGAGGGGCGAGGGACGAGAAACGGCATGAAATTCCTACTCGCCACTGCATGCCTGTTCGCTGTGGTGCTTTGCGCCGCGCTTTTGTGGGCGGCACTTCGGGGCGCGAGCGAGTCGGCCGCAACCGACTCGATTGTGGAAGAACCCTCCGAGTTCCACGA
>DATAWG010000101.1 GCA_036267355.1 Pirellulales bacterium
ACAATGCGTTCGCCGGTGGCACACCAGTTCCCCTCTCCCCCTTCGCGGGAGAGGGGCTAGGGGTGAGGGGGCGTTCGCCGGTGTGCCACTGGCCAGCGCAGTCGGCCAGTGGAGCGCCGCTTGAGCTCGCACATAAATGGAACATGGAACGTCCAGCGGCGTGCTCCCTCGCTAACGCTTCGGGCTACAATGCGTTCGCCGGTGGCGCTGACCGCGGTGCGGGCGATGATGAATTTCGAATGAAGGCGCCAACGTAGTAGGCACACTCCGTGTGCCGTTTGCGCTTCGCGGCGGGTTGGGCACAGAGCGGGGCAGACGGCACACGGAGTGTGCCTGCTACGTTGGGTGCGGCCTTGCGGCCGGGATTGTGATCGGGCAGAAGCAGGTGTTGGGAAACCGTTTCGGTTGTCTGCGGCCCGTTTGCGGTCCAATCGGCTGGCCGCTAAAATGCCGCGATGAATCGCGCTAAGAATCTTGTGGTGGCCCAGAGCGGGGGGCCCAGCCCGGTCATCAACAACAGCCTGCGAGGCATCGTCGAAACGGCACGCGAGCTGACCGAAATCGGCACTGTCTACGGCGCGCGGCATGGTATCGAAGGGGTGCTCAAGGAAGAGCTGCTGGATTTGTCGGCTCAGCCTGCCGAGGAAATTGCGCTGCTCCGCTGCACGCCCGCGGCCGGTTCGATCGGCACCTGCCGCTATAAGCTCAAGCCGGACCAGACCGAAGATTTCGAACGCGTGATCGAAGTATTTCGTGCTCACGACGTGGGCTATTTTCTCTACATCGGCGGCAACGACTCGATGGACACCGCCCATCAGATGGCGGCATTGGCCCGGCAGCGTGGGCTGGAATTGGTCGCGGTCGGAGTGCCGAAAACGATCGACAACGACGTCGGCGATAGCCAATTCAAGCTGATCGACCACACGCCCGGCTATGGTTCGGTGGCCAAGTATTGGATGCACATGGTGCAAAACGCCAACGAGGAAAACGCCGGCTCTTCGCCGGCCGATCCAGTGTTGGTGTTGCAGGCGATGGGGCGGCGAATCGGATTTATTCCGGCCGCGGCCCGGCTTGCCGATCCCGAGCGGGAAATGCCGTTGCAGATCTATCTCGCCGAGTCGCCCTGTTCGCTCGAGCAATTGGCCGACCAGGTGAACGACGAGTTGCGGCGCTCCGGCCGGGCGATCGTGGTGATCAGCGAGGGATTCGATCTCGGCAGCGTCGGCGAGGTGCGCGATTCGTTTGGGCATGTTGCGTTCAGCTCCAGTCAAACGACGGTCTGCCAGATCGTGGTCAATCATCTGAATCGCGTCGGCCTGGCGTGCAAAGGAGCGGCGCGGGGCAATGTTTCGGGAACCGATCAACGGCACGCGATGGCCCTGGCCTCGACGGTGGATTTGGAAGAGGCCTATCGGAGCGGGCAAACGGCTGCACTTTTGGCGGCTCGCGGCGAAAGCGGCTTCATGGCAACGATTCTGCGGGAAGCGGGCCCGGTCTACGGCGTGCGCTACGATCGCGTGCCGCTGGAGCAAGTGGCGGCTAGCGAGCGAAGTTTTCCCGCGCGGTGGATCGCGCCCGGCGGCTTTGACGTTGCGGATGAATTTGTTCGCTATGCTCGGCCGCTGGTGGGCGAGGATATGGTCAGCCTTCCGCTTCTAGGGGGCCGGCAGCGTTTGGCCCGGATGCAGCCGATCTTCGCCCGACAGATGCTGCCAAAATACGTCCCGCAGTCGGATCGAGGTTAAATCCATGGATGGGATTTTCGGGTTGTATTGTCAGGCAAAATGCCAGTCGCAGTTGCCTAAATGCGCGGCAGGCGCCCCCGAGTCGCCGGGCCTGTCGAATTACCACAGCGTTTCATAACATGTTCTTCATACACAGCTTGCGACCGATGAACGCTCTCGCATGCGGATGCCGGCATAAAAAATGCTAGTTCCGGCAGTCTTTAACGGCCTGCGCGCCGGCGCAGCACTGTTCTTTTTCTCTAACCAGGCGGACCACAACATATGAGCGGTAGCACAGCACGAATGCAAGCGATTGCGGCGGTCACCAATTACAAGCCCATTTCGACGCCGATGAATTTCTCCGAAACTCCGTCGGGCGAACTCTATGGGGCGAATGTCTTCGGCTTGGCCGAGATGGCCAAGCGGCTTCCGAAGCCGGTGTTCAAGTCGTTGAAGCGCACGATCGAGCGCGGCGAAAAGCTCGATAGCAGCGCGGCCGACATCGTGGCCGAAGCGATGAAATCGTGGGCCATTGAAAAGGGCGCCACGCACTATGCCCACGTCTTCTTCCCGCTCACCGGTCTGACCGCCGAAAAGCACGATTGCTTCCTGTCGCCCGACGGCCATGGCGGAGCCATTCCCGAGTTTTCGGGAAAGGCCCTGATCCAGGGCGAGCCGGATGCTTCGAGCTTTCCCTCGGGCGGCATCCGGGCCACGTTCGAGGCCCGCGGTTATACGGCCTGGGATGTCACCAGCCCGGCCTATATCCTCGAAAACCCCAACGGCACGACGCTGTGCATTCCGACCGCGTTCGTTTCTTGGACGGGCGAAGCGCTCGACAAGAAAACGCCCGTGCTCCGTTCGATGCAGGCCCTGAACATCCAGGCGCAGCGGATTCTCAAACTATTCGGCCACACCGACGGCGCGATGGTTTCGTCGACGGCCGGCCCGGAGCAAGAATACTTCTTGATCGACCGGAATTTCTTCTTTGCTCGGCCCGACCTGTTGACCGCCGGCCGGACGCTGTTCGGCGCCAAGCCGCCGAAGGGGCAAGAGTTCGAAGATCATTATTTCGGCGCGATCCCGGAACGTGTTCTGGCGTTCATGCTCGAAGCCGAGCGTGAGTTGTTCAAGCTCGGAATTCCGATCAAGACGCGGCACAACGAAGTGGCCCCGGCGCAGTATGAGATCGCTCCGGTGTTTGAAACTTCGAACCTCGCCACCGACCATCAGCAGCTCGTGGGCATCACGCTCCGCCGCGTGGCCGAGAAGTATGGCATGTCTTGCCTGTTGCATGAAAAGCCGTTTGCCGGCGTCAACGGGTCCGGCAAGCACGTCAACTTTTCGCTCGGCAGCGCGACGCAAGGCAACTTGCTCGACCCGGGCGACACGCCCCACGCAAACATGCAGTTCCTCGTGTTCTGCGCGGCAGTGATTCGTGCCGTGCACAAGTTTTCGCCGCTATTGCGGGCGGTCGTGGCCCATGCCGGAAACGATCATCGCTTGGGAGCCAACGAAGCGCCCCCGGCGATCATTTCGATCTTCCTCGGCGAGCAGTTGACCGACATCTTCGAGCAGATCAAGGCGGGCGGCGCCACTTCGTCCAAGGGCAAGGGAATGATGACGATCGGCGCCGATATTCTCCCGCCGTTGCCGAAAGACGCGGGCGACAGAAACCGCACGAGTCCCTTTGCCTTCACCGGCAATCGGTTTGAATTCCGCGCCGTGGGATCGAGTCAATCGATCGCCGGGCCGCTCGTGGCAATGAACACAATCGTGGCCGAGTCGCTCGACTACATCGCCACCGAGCTGGAAAAGGCCACCGGCGGCAATCCCGGAAAGCTGCCGGGCGCCGTGCAAACGCTGCTCAAAGACATCATCGAGAAGCATGGCGCGGTGGTCTACAACGGTGACGGCTATTCGGAAGCCTGGCACCAGGAAGCCGAGAAGCGCGGTTTGCCGAACATGAAGACCACCGTCGATGCCTTGCCCGTGCTCGGCAGCCCGGAAGTCATCGCGCTATTCGAGAAATACAAAGTGCTCAACAAGCGCGAAGTCACCAGCCGAATGGACATCTACTTCGAGCAGTATTGCAAGACAGTGAACGTCGAAAGCAAGCTGGTCGTCGAAATGTCCAAAACGCTCATCTTTCCGGCAGCGATTCGTTATCAAAGCGAATTGGCCACGACTTGTGCCCATTTGAAGGCCGTCGGCTATTCGTTCGACACCGACACGCTCGACAAGGTGACCTCGCTGGTCAAGGAGCTTCAAGACGCCACTGTCGCGCTGGAAAAGACAATGGAGCACCACGGCGGGCATGGGGTTGTCGAGGAAGCCAAGCACTATTGCCACGAGGTGTTGCCGGCGATGGCCGCGGTCCGCAAAGTGGCCGATGAATTGGAAGGCATCGTGGCCGACGACTTGTGGCCGTTGCCGACCTACCAGGAAATGCTGTTCATCAAATAAGAGAGCGCGAGGCGCCGGCGATCGATCGTCCTTCTTCTTGAACGCCGCGCGACGGTTGGATTGGCCGTCGCGCGGCGTTTTTTCTTGGTGATTCGGCCGTGCGCCACCTGCCCAGCGAAGTCGGCCGTGCGCCACTGGCCAGCGAAGTCGGCCAGTGCGAGCGCCGCTGGACTCGGCCATATTCTCATGCATCTTGCCGTTTGGCGTGTGTTTGCGCGTCGGAGGCCTCCGAGCCGGAACGTCAACTCGCCCCGGCCGGCACTGGCCGACTGCACTGGCCAGTGGCACACCAATCGGCCGGCTAGGCCCCAGCCAGCCAGCCATTGCCACACCAACGAGCAAGCACACTCATGGCGCGGATCGATGGCACGATTGCCGAACGCCACCGCCAGGAGGGTCAAACCACGCGGGGGCGTTTTCACGCATTCGCCGCGACTTCGGCATCGGCAATTGCTTCGGGTTTGAATAGATCGTGCTGCTGCGGCGGGGTCGGCTTCGGGAAGACAAAGCGGGCGATGCGGCGGAAAATCGCCTGCAACAGCCGATTCGGCGATTTCAGATAGAGAAATCTCGGCTGTTGAACGCAGCCGATGCGGGCTTTGAAATCGTCGGCCGCCTGGCCGACGAAAATATCGGTCGCCCCCTTTTGCAGCGCCACGTCGATGCCGCGGAGCATCGTGTTGAAATAGAGATCGGTCTCGGCGTTCAGCGAATAATCGACGCCGATGAACAAGCTGCGATACGCTCCGCCGCGCGTCAGCCCCCAACCAAACGCCACGATCCGCTCGTTCTGGCGGATCACGCTCAGCGACACCTCGCCGGGCAATTGCCGCGCCAGTTGCCGGAAGAACTCTGCCGGCAGGATTTCGAGCTTGCTTTCCGCGCGATCGACCACCGCATTGTAGAGCTGGTGCAGGTCGTCGGTGTACAGCGTCAGAATCCCTTGCGGATCGACAAGCGTTTCGAGTTGAAGGCCGGCGGCGTCGAATTTCCGCAGCGATTTCTTGATCTTATAGCGATAGTGGGAGCGCAGCGCGCGGCAATACTCGTCGAGCGACGAAAAACGGGGTGCGAAATGGTTCATCGGCAGGCTGTCGGCCAGCACGTAGCCGTGCTGCTTGAGCGATTCGAGCTGCGCGAGGTCCGATCTTTCGAATTCCTTGGCGACGATAAACCAAACCCGCTCTTGCCGCGCCAGCCGGCGCATCGTGTCGTCGAGCGCCGCAATCGCCAGTGCAGCATCGGCTTCGGGATGAAGGCGCAGATGTTTTTGCCCCGCCGATACCGGCAAGCCGCAGAAGAGCACTTTCAACCGTGCGTAGCCGGGCCACCATCGTCGTATGGCCTCGGCCCATCGCTTCAGCGTCGGCCCGGCCAAAACGGCCCCATCGACGCGAAAGACACACAGTGCCGCGGCAGCCATCGGCCGGCCATCGGCATCGCGCATCAAAACGTAAAAAAACTTTCCGTCCGCCGACATCGATTGCTCGACCGCGGCAAGCAGCCGGCGATCCATGAATGGATCGACCGGGTCCGCGCACAGCGAATCCCATTCGTGCGATGGCACTTCGCTGATGGCCTGATACAGCGAGGCGGTGTAGCTCATGCGTCGGTTCCATGCTTCGCCGCCGCGGGCGCACGATTGAAGATATGTTTCGGTTCGTGAAGTTTCACTCGGGGAAAGAGCACCTTGGCGAACCAGCGAAGCGGCCAGCGGAGCCAGTTCGTGGCGGCGACGTACATATAGTTCCGCCGCTGCCGGCAACCAAGGCGGGCTTTGAAATCCTCGGAATTCGCGCCGAACTCGATCCGCTCCGTCTGGGCATCAAGAATTTCGCGAAGATAGGCGTAGAACAAATTGTAATAGATGAAGCCCTCGGCATTTCGCTCGTAGTCGACGCCGAGAAACAAGCTCGAAGGGGAACGCGGCGTGAGAATCGCGGAAACGAAACCAATAATCCGTTCCCCGTCATACGCAAGCATCAACAAAAACTCTTCTGAAAACCTCCGCGCGATCTCGCGAAAAAACTCAGGCGGCAATACTTCGAGCTTCATTTGCGAGCGATTGACCACCGCTTCATAAAGCCGATGGACCTCATCGGTGTATCGCTCCGCGGCCATGCCGGGTTCGACGACTTCAATGCGAAAACCGGCCGCCTGGAATTTTTGCTGGTTCCGAATAATTTCTTTTCGATAGCGGCTGCGCATCGCGGCCAACCAGCCGTCGAAGTTGGCGAAGTTGCAATCCAATGTGCTGACCGCGGTGCTCTCGACGCCGAGATAGCCGAGCGCGGAGAGCTCTGCCGAATCGTGAAAAGTTTTCTCATCGAATTCTTTGAAAATCAAGATCTTGGCGCGATGCTCTTTGGCGAGCGTTCGCATTTGCCGGTCGATCAGCCGCACTACTTGCGGCCGATCGGCGTCGGCGGCAAACACAAGATGGCCTTGGTTTGCCGACACGGGCAAACCGCAAAATAGAACGTTGAACCGCAAATAGTTCGGACAAACGCGGCGGATCCGTTCGGTGAGCCGCTTCGACCAATCCGCGGCGACGATCGCCGCGTCGGCTGGGAACAACGACAGGCATGCGGCAGCGACCGGCCGAGCGCCGGCGTAGACCAAAAGCGACCAGCATTTCCCTCCCCCCGGCCGGCTCGCTTCCACCGCGCCCACGAATCGGCGGTCCATGAATCCGGCACAGTTCACATCGCGCAATGAATCCCAATCGGCCGCATTCAATTCGCTTACATGCTCGGCGATTTCGAGCCGATACGCCTCGCGCGCGGCGCTCGGTTCCGCCGGAATCGTGAGAAGAGAAGTACTCATGGGAGGGCAGCCGAGCGAATTCGAAACGAATGCGACAAGGCGCGCACGCCTCGTCCGCCTAAAATTTCCATCCTATCAATGCTAAAAGCGGCATGCAGGGATGTCAAACTGCGGAGTTTGCGCCCATCAAAGCGATCGTCGGTAGTGGGGCGGCAAATCATCGGGCAAATCGCTTTGGCCATCCCAAACTCCAGCGTTGGCGCAACACAAGCCCGAAGCGTAAGCGAGGGAGCGCTCCGTTGCGGGATCGCCGTCACGAACGCATTCATCCAATGTGCATGCGGCTTTGCCGCCTGCCGCGAGACGATGCCGCGAGACGATGCCGCCGTTGCGGCGCTTCCTCGCTAACGCTTCGGGTTTGTGTTGCGTCACATCGAAGATCGTGTGCCGGTCGTGGGGCGGCAAATCATCGGGCGAATCGCTTTGGCCAGGGAAAGAAGATCCGGCTGTGCGTGTCACGGATCGCCGGCGCCGGATCGCGAGAATTTGCCGTCGAGATCGTGTTCGATGGCCGCGCCGCGCGACGTGATGGCGGCCGGCTGGGCGCCGGCGTCGGAATCAGGCGTGCTGGCGGCCGCAGAGGCCGTGGCCGCGCTGCCGGAATTCGAACGGCTGTCGATCGTGTTGGCGGCCGTTTGCTTCGGCTGCTGTTGCGACGAACTAACGCAGCCGGCGCCGAGCAGGCAAGCCAACGATAGCAGCAATCGACCGCTTCCGGCCGACGCATTCAATGCCTTTGCGAATGAGCGCATGGAAAGGATTGCAAGGAGCCAGAAGTGTGTTCTAGCGGAAAGCGTGCCCAGTTAAGGCGCACCGATAAGACCGCACGATGAGGGGTGACACGTTCTCAAAATGAGCCTGCCGTGTCCAGATCAAATCTCGCTTTTTTACCGGCCACCGACGGTTCGGCTGGTATGCGGCGCGACGCAACACAGGGCCGCACTATGTCGCGCCCCTCGATTCGGTGCGCGCGAGTTGGGCTGTCGCACCAACGGTTTCGTCGAAGAAAGTGTCGCGGTCGCGAATGATGGCCTGGGGCAAGAGCGCTTCGCTTTGCGTGGCCACGCCGTTGTGCTTGCGCATTCCGGTGCCGATTGCCAACACCTCCACTAGCCCGCTGCTCAATTCGTTGATGAAAATCTTCACGCCGATCACGGCTTCGATGTTCAGTTCGGCCGCTTCGCGATGGATATGGGCAAGGCAATTTTCGCGGGCCTCGTATACCAGCCGGGTCATCGACGTCACCTCGCCGCGCGACAGCGAACTGAAAAAGGCCTTGATTCCGCCCGAGAAACCGAGGGAATAGACGGACGAGCCGAGCAATAGCCGCACCGGCGCATAGCCGAGTTGCGTGAGGTTCCACAGCTCTTCGCCGGTGAGTTCCGAAGTGGCGGGGATGGGCGCCGCGCCGAGCGCTGGATTGTGCGACGCGGTGCCGACCATCAACATCTCCTTCACGCCGGAGCCGAACGACATGATCCGCGTCGTCACATCGACGACGGCGTTCGCTCCGCGGCTGGCGGCTTCGGCCTCCAAGCGTTGCAGAGCGAGATGCCGGGTGTGATTGTACATGTCGGAATATTCTTTCACTTCGCCGCCGGCCATGGCCCGCAGCGCCCCGGTCAGTCCGCGGCCGACTCCCATCGCGAAGGCCACATTGCCGATCACGAAATGCCGCGGCGAATATCCGGCGTCGATCTGGCAATACAAATCCTGCCCGGAACAAGCGGTCGTGAAAAACGGAGCTTTTGCATCGACGCCGTGCACCGTCGAGCCGACGGCGAGAAACTCATGCATGCCGCCGACTCGCGTCAGTTGCGAAGTGACGCCCGTGGCGCCGCTTGCTTTCGCGGTTTGAGCTTCTTCTTCCAGGCGGCGAATCGCGGCATGGCGGCCATCGGAGATCAATTCCGACAGCGATTGAATTTCGCCGCCGGCGAGCGTGCGCATGCCGCTGGTAAAGCCGCGCAGGGCGCCGAGCGAATAAACGCTGTTGCCGACGAGGATGGCGCCGGGCGCAAGCCCTTTTTTTGCCAAGCAATACAATTCATTGCCGGATAATCCACTGACGATCATTGCGTTTCTCCAGGGATTGCAGCCGATCGATTTTTCATCATGCCGCCAAGGATCGATCGAAAGATAACTTCCACTTTTTTGAAACCCCTCACCCTGCCCTCTCCCGCACGGGGAGAGGGTGCAAGGAAGAAGTTATTTTTCGGTCGCCCCCAAGCTCCGCAAGCACATCCGCGTCGGTCTCGATCGGCAATCGCCGGGCGATCGCCTCGGCCGCCGCCGGTTCCGGATATTGCCGCAGCGCCCACGCGCAAGCGCCGCGCACCAGCGGCTCCCCATCGTTCAACCCGCGCACGAGCGCCGCGATCGCCGGCGCATGCGGCCGATTGCCCAACACGATTGCCGCGTTGCGCAACAAGCCGCGGCGTTTGGCTCGCCACAGCGGTGTATGGCGAAAGCGGCGCCGAAACGACTCGTCGTCCAACTCGAACAGCTCGGCCAACCGAACCGGATTCATTCCCTCGATCGGTTGAAACGCCGGTTCGCCCGACGACTCCCTTGTCCGCGTCTCATGTTGGTTCCAGGGGCATACTTCCTGACACACGTCGCAACCGAACAGCCAATCGCCGATTCCGGGTCGCAACTCCGCCGGGATCGGACCGCGCAACTCGATCGTCAGATAGCTTAGGCAGCGCCGCGCATCGAGCACAAACGGTGCGACAAACGCGCCGGTTGGACATGCGTCGAGGCAAGCCCGGCATGTGCCACAATGGTCGGCCGAGTGTGGGCTATCGTACTGCAATTCCAGGTCGGTTAGCAGGGCGGCGAGAAAAAACCAGCTTCCGATCTGTTTGTTGAGCAGCAACGTGTTTTTGCCGATCCAGCCGAGGCCCGCCATTCGAGCGAATTCGCTTTCCAAGAGCGGCGCCGTGTCGACCACTCCGCGCACTTTTGCCGCCGGGCATCGGGCACGCAGAAAATCCCCGAGCGAATCGAGCCGATCGCGGATCAATTCGTGGTAGTCGGCCCCCCAAGCGTAGCGCGAGACACGGGCTGCGCCGGCGTCGGGCGAAACCGGCTCCGACGTGCGATAGACCATCGCCAGCATGAGCACGCTCCGCACGCCGTCGAGAACCGAGCGGGGATTTTCATACGCGGCCGCACGATCGACCAGATAGTGCATCTCGCCGGCATATCCGGCAGCAAGCCAATCGGCAAACCGTTCGCTGCCCGGCGGTGCAATCGCCGGGCAAGCGCCAGCCAGTGCGAATCCCAACCGCTGGGCTTCGCTCTTCAATTCGGCGCTGAGCAGACTCGGATCGTCGGCATTCATGGGGTTTCGGGCCCGTTTGCCCGAAGCGTTGTCGAGGGCCGGGCCGTTGTAAAGCAAAATTTGACCCGGAATTGTCGGCTGTTTACTGTAGAGAAGCGAAGCACTGATTTTGGAGGCCAAGTCGTGCGGCGATTTTTCGTTTTACTGCCCGTTACTGCCCGCTTTGAGGTGACACCATGAACACGATCAAGAACAGTTTGAAGCGGCTTCCATGGAAGGCATTGTGCGGCGCGTGCGCCATTTGGGCAACGGCAGGCCTCGCGGCCCATGCCGCTCCGCCTGGGCGCGGCGGCCACGGTACGCACGGCGGAATCAACCGCGGAATCAACCGCGGAATCTCCAACAACCGCTTTGGCGGCCCCTACGGTGGCTACGGCTACAACGGCGTGGGAACCGGTTGGGGCGTCGGCGTCGGCGGAGTGCTCGGAGTCGATCTGAACGGCGACGAAAACCAGATCCCCTATTTCGCCGCCCATCCGCCGGTCTACTACAGTTATCCGATCGCCCGGCCGTATGGCGATAGCCCATTTCCCTATCCGCCAGGCTTGTTCATTCCAGCGGCGAGCGAAGGGGGACCGCAAACGATCGTCAACCCATTCGCCCAGCCGGGCAGTGCTGCGCCGTCGAATTCGACACCGACCCCACCCGCGCCATCCAAGGCTTCACCGGCCACTCCGGCGCCGAGCAGCGTAAAACCGACTGCCGGCCGCACCGCATCGTTAACGGCGGAGGCGAGCCGCTCGGTCGAATCGCTTCCAAGTCCGGACCTGGTTCCCGTTCCCGAGGCGGGCTTGCGAGCGACGAGCCCGTTGCACGTGGTTCTGAATCCGTTCGTCAAGTGAGCATGCGTCGGCCACGCGAGCGAGGCCAATCGCCTTGATCCGGCGCCGCCATCCATCTCAAATCTTGCGGCACACGAGTTCGCCGCGGCCGATCGGCACGATCAAGGCGTCGACGCGATTGTCGCTCGTCGCACGCTCGAGCATTTCGGCGAGTTCGTCGGCGTGGCTGATCGCATTGTCGGCCACCAGCAAACCGCCGGGCACCATTCGCGGCACGACCGCCTCGTAGCAATCGCGATAGACTTCCTTCTCCGCATCCAAAAAGCAGAACGCGATGTCTTGATACTGCGGCAAATGCTCGCGGGCATCGCCTGGCGCCAGTTCGACGAGCGATTCGACTCCGGCCGCGCGGAACGTTTCTCGCGCCAGTTGCTGCTTCCCCGGCAACAGTTCGAAGGTCGTGATCCGTCGGCCAGCCGCGGCGCCGGCCAGCGAGAGCCACAAGGTCGAATACCCGCCGCTGGTGCCGATTTCGAGCACGCGGCCCGCCGGAGCGGAGGCAAGCAGAATCGCCAAGAACTGGCCGGTTTCCGGCGTGATCTGCCGCAGCCGCTGCTCGATCGGCAGCCCGGCCGCGCGATCCTTGACATCGCGCTCGACGAGAAACTGCATTCGATCGCAGATTGCTTGGGAGATGTTGTGGAACATGTGTGGAGTGTGGGTTTCAGGGGGGTGCGGAGAGAGATGATGGGCCCTGCGGCAAGCCCTATCCTATCCGATTCGCGGCGACCGCGGATGGGCCTCTTCCTTGCTAGCGCTATGGGCTCGGGCCTACGCGGTCGGTCTGCGCAAAGACGACGCCGCGGCGCTCTCGGCCAATGGCCGTCACGGCGATCGCTCCGCAGAAGATTGCCGCGGCACTTACGAACATGACATGTGAATACGGGTAGTGCCGCGCCAGCGTCGCCTGGGCCCAAGCGATCGAGGCGGCGATCAGGTTGCCGCATTGGTAGGAAAACCCGGGCAAGAATCCGCGCACTCGGTCGGGCGCGAGTTCGTTGATGTGGGCCGGGATAATTCCCCATGCCCCTTGCACCATGAATTGCATCAGAAACGCTCCGGCGATGATCCAATTCAATTCCGACGACAGCGCCCAAAGCGGAGCCGCGGCGAGCGCGCCCAGCAGAGCGACGATCATCATCCGCCGCCTGCCGAACCGGTCGGATGCCAGGCCGAAGCCGATGCCGCCGAGAATCGCCCCGAGCATCGCGACCATCACCACTTGCGCCACCACCTTCGGCTCGAGCCCGTGGAAGCGTTCCAGAAACGCCGGATACATGTCTTGCGTGCCGTGCGATGAAAAATTCATCATCGCCATCAAGGCGGTCAGGTAGACCCACAGCTTCCAATGCGACGCCAAGCCGCGGCCGAGTTGCGACCAGCTTTCCGCCTTGCTCTTCTGCCACACTTCCGATTCGCGGACGAAGAAGCGGATGAAGACCGCCAACAGGGCCGGCACTCCGCCGATGAAAAACATCGGTCGCCATCCCAGCGGCTCGCGCATGAAAAACGCCGTTGCCGCCGCCAGCAGATATCCGAAGGCATATCCCTCCTGGAGGAATCCGCTAAGCAGGCCGCGCCAGCGCGGCGACACCTTTTCCATCACCAGCGAGGCCCCGACGCCCCATTCGCCCCCCATCCCGATGCCGAACAGCGCTCGCAGGATGAGAAACGTTGTCAGATTCGGCGCGAAACCGGTCGCCACTTCCACGGCCGAGTAAAACAGCAAATTGGCCATCATCGGGATCCGCCGCCCGTAGCGATCGGCCAGCAATCCGAAGATCAGCGCCCCGACGGGCCGAAACATGAGCGTCAGCATCAGCGACGCGGAGATGTCGGCCTCGGGAACCTGGAAATCCTTCGCGATGGCTCGCAGCGACATCACGACCAGGAAGAAATCGAACGCATCGAGCGTCCAGCCAAGAAACCCGGCCACCAGGGCAAATACGGCTTCCCGCGTGGGCACACGGTTGGCCGATGGGGCGGCCGCGCCGGCAGTTGATGGCGTTGCGGCGGTTGGATCCTTGGGCATGCTGTGCGATTCCGGGCCGTCGGCCGTCCGAGCGAATCTAGCCCGGATTTTTCAGTGCGCCACACTAGCCAGAAGCGTAAGCGAGGGAGCCACCGAGACACACCCTCGCTAACGCTTTGGGCTACTAATTCGCAGCGTGTCGCGAATTCCTGGCATATGAATAATCCGGGCCAGATCGATCCAGCGCGGGTTTTGTGTGCCGCTCAGGATCAGTTCTTTCGCGGTTTGTTTCAAGCCCTGTGTGGCCGCCACAACCGCCGCGCCCTCGCCGGCGCCGCAACTCCCGGCAAAGCATCCGCTCGGCGATTGAGTTGCAACTGAGAGCCGGCAGCGCTAGCAAGCGTTTTGCCCAGTCCGCGGCGGGACTGCCGGATTATGGCCCCCCCCACGATGGCTGGCGACTAAAGAGAATCCGGCATTGATCTCTATCGAATTGCAACGCGGTATGTCATAGTATCTTAGGGTCGCCGCGCTCGCGGCGGCGGCTCGGTTTTTGGCAAGCGTATATTCGTTATAATTGACTCGATCCGACGGCGCGGAAAAAGACTTTTGCCTTCGCCGCGGCGTTGACGAATAACCGATTGCGACACACATAAATTGTCCATCTTCCGGCCCCGGATAAACCGGGATTCACGAGCCGGGGCGAAATCGTCGATACACCCGATTCCTTGACAACCCGCATCGCCAAGCCCAAATTTGCGCGGCCTGCCGTAGCTCGAAAGAATGGTAAGGTAAGGTACTGGGCGCTAGAAAATCGCAGCTTGTCTGCCTTAGGCGGGCGACAAGTGCCTGCATCGCGTGGGTCGCCCGTCGCATTGGAGATCGAACCGTGCAACGTCATCATGTTTTTGCCGCTGTGATCGTGTCGATGGTCGGTGCTTTGTCGATGGCCCAAGGCGCCGTGGCACAGCAGTGGGCCACGAAGATGTTTAGCGAAACCAGCCACAACTTTGGCACCGTGGCCCGCAACGCCAAAGTCGAATATCGATTCCAATTCTCCAACCCCTATAAAGAGCCCGTGCACGTCGCCGCCGTGAGCAGCAGTTGCGGCTGCACGTCTCCCGAAATCGTCAAGCGCGATCTGGCCACGTATGAACGAAGCGAAGTGATCGCACGGTTCAACACCCGCGCCTTCACCGGCAATCATGCCGCGACGCTCACCGTGACCATCGATCGCCCCTATTATGCGACGGTTCAACTCAATGTTTCGGGCGACATCCGGGGCGACATCGAAGTGCAGTCGGCCGACTCGAACAGCGATTCCGGAATGGTCGATTTCGGCACGGTCGATCAAGGCGAAGCACGCGAGCGGAAAATGACCGTCGTGCGATATGGCCGCGACGATTGGCAGATCACCGATGTGCGGAGCGTGAATTCCAATTATGAAGTAGAAGTGGTCGACGGCCCGCGCGTGCCGGGAAAAGTTTCATACGAACTGATCGTGCGGCTGAAGAAAGACGCGGCGCCAGGATACCTCCACGATCCGTTGATCCTGGTGACCAACGACCCGAATGTTTCGCAAGTGCCGATCGAAGTCGAAGGCGTCGTGAAGGCCGAGTTAAATGTCAGCCCCCAAGTGCTGACGATGGGCACGATCGAAGCCGGGCAACAAGTCACCAAGCCGCTGATCATCACGGGCCACAAGCCGTTCAAGATCGTCACGGCCCATTGCGACGACGATTCGTTTAGCTTCAAAATTCCAAGCGGGGCGGCGAAGGTGCGGATGATTCCGATCACCTTCACCGCTCCGAACAAGCCAGGCAAGCTTCTCAAGAAGATTGCCATCGAAACCGACTTGGGCAAGACGCTTACGCTTGAAGTGCTTGCCGAAGCGAATGTGACCGCCGCGCCGGCCGAATCGCCGGTTGCCACGGCGCCACCGGTTGCCACGGTACTACCGACGACCGCGGCAAAAGCGGCAGATCCGACGGCCGTCGGTGCGGCGCCGACGAAGAAGCAGACGACTCCCTCGGATTCGAGCACTCCAAACGTGTTGAAGCTCGATTCGGGCGATGGGACCACTGGCGGTGCGGCAAGCGGCAGCCCCACCAACGGCCCGGCGCCCGGAGGCAACGGTAGCGACGCCACATCGGGATTGCAGATCGTCGTTCCCGCCGCAAAGCCGACTTCGGTGATGCCGAATCCCGTGCGGACGAAAACCGCTCCAGCACCGACCGGAAGCGCGGCTGCGAATTAGCGGCAGTGCCGGGCGTGTGCCACTGGCAAGCGCAGTCTGCCAGTGCCGACCGCGGTTTGATACGGTCGAATGGAATTGGGCCGAACGGCCGCGATCTTTGGCGGCTTCCACATCCGGTGGCGCTCACACTGGCCGACTGCGCTGGCCAGTGGCGCTCACACTGGCCGACTGCGCTGGCCAGCGGCACACGGCGGCACACGCACTGGCCGACGGGAGTCCCTACGAACTTTTGGGCTCAGGCTTGGCAAGCATCTGCAATTGCACGAGCGGTTTTCCCGCCTCGGCTGTGCTGCCGGAGCCTAACGATTGCGGACGATTGCTTGCCGAGCAACTGCCGCACGCTCCGCATCCGCCGGATCGTTTTTTGACAATCGATCGCCAGCCACGGCGGACCAGATAGGCCGTCGCCATCAACACGATGGCCAAAGTCGCGATCGTTTGCCATCCAGCCGTCATACCGCACCGAATCGGGTCCGCTGCTTCAATTCCCCCGCGCCAGCCTTTCGCTCCAACCGTCGCGGATTTATCCGCCCAGCCACGTGCCGATGTGAAACGTCGCAAACGCGCCGATATAGGCCAAGGCGGTCATATAAGCGAACGTAAAGACCGGCCAGCGCCAACTGTTTGTCTCTTTCTTGATGATCACCAGCGTGGCTGCGCATTGAGCGCAGAGCGCGAAGAAGACCATCACGGAAAGCGCCACGGGCACGGTGAACACCGGTTGCCCGGTCTCATCCCAAGTTGCGTTGCGCAGTTGGCGTTGAAGCTGCGTCTGCGTTTCCTTTTCGTCGAGATCGGCGTCTTTGCCGAGGTTGTAAATCACACCCAGTGTTCCGAGAACGACTTCGCGGGCCGGAAACGAGGCAATCGCCGCGCAGCCGAGCCGCCAGTCCCAGCCCAACGGCCGCACGACCGGTTCGACGGAACGGCCCATTCGTCCGAGCAAGCTTTGCCGCTGATAGGCGCCGTCTTCCAATTTCACTTGTTCGTCGTGATCCTTGAATCGATCCAACTCTTGCTCAAGAAATTCGCGGCGATCTCCAGCGGCCGGGTCCACCTTCGCGGCCGCCAATTGCTGCTCGAGCGACTCGCGATGCATGCGCAAATCGTTGGCCATGGCCGTGGGGTCGTGCGGAAAATACAGGAGCGCCCAGACGACGACCGCCACGGCGACGATCAGCGTGCCGGCCCGCAGAATAAACGCCCAGCCGCGCTCCACCATCCGGTGCAGCACGACGCGGGCCGAGGGAATCTTATACGGCGGCAATTCCATTACGAACGGCGGCGTCGCCCCACGCAAAAGCGTCTTCTTCAGCAGGAGCGCCACGACGACGGCCGTCAGCGGGCCGACCAGATACATGGCAAACAACGTCACTCCTTGTAAACCCAAGGCGCCGTGCAAGAAATATCGCTGCGGAATGAATGCCCCGATCAGCAGCACGTATACCGGCAATCGAGCCGAGCAACTCATCAACGGCGCCACGAGAATCGTCGTCAACCGATCGCGACGATTTTCGATCACCCGTGTTGCCATGATGCCCGGAATCGCGCATGCGAACGACGACAACAGCGGGATAAACGACTTGCCGCTCAGGCCGACGCGAACCATCAGCTTGTCCATCAAATAAGCGGCCCGGGCCATGTAGCCGCAATCTTCGAGCACCGCGATGAAGAAGAACAGAAACAGAATCTGCGGCAGGAAATCGATCACGCTCCCCACCCCGCCCATCAACCCTTTGACCAATAGCGAATTCAAGGGCCCCGGAGCGAGCCAGCTTTCGACGCGGCCTTGCAGCCAGCCGTTGCCCGCATCGATCGTGTCCATGATCGGCTTGGCGGCGATGAAGATCGACGAAAATACGGCGAGCATCACGAGCAGAAACACCGCCGTGCCCCAAAACTTATTGGTGAGCACGCGGTCGATTCGATCGGTCATGTTCGCGGCCCGCTCGCGCGGCCGACTGACTCCGGAATCGAGAATCCGGCCGATCCACTCGTATCGGGCGATGGCTTCAATGGCCGTGACCGAGCAGCCGGCCTCGGCCAGCCTATTCCGCGCGGCTGTGAGTTCTGCGTGCAATTCCGCCTGCGAACGACCGCCGTACAGAGGATCGCGCTGCCGAGAATCGCGCTGCCGAGAATCTCCCTGCCGAGAATCTCCCTGCCGAGCATCGCCGCTAGGCAGGGCGGATCGTTCCAGATATCCGTTGGTGTCCAAGAGCAGGCGCTCGACCAGATACCGCGGCCAAGCGTCGCGCCCGTTCGTGGGTGTCCGATGCGAATTGCCATTCCGCGCCGATATATGGCCGTCGCCGCTCGCTCCGTTATGCAACTCGCTTGCGGTTTCGCGCGTCGAACCATTCAAACCCTGCGCGCCGTTTGCCGCCGTCGTTCGCTTGCCGAGATAAGCCTCGAGCCGCGCGACTTCCTCTTGCACTGGCATGGGCAGTGGGCTCGAGCGCGGCGGCACGCGGCGGCCGATCGCTTCCACAAGCGCCGCTTTAAGCCGGTCGATACCCCGCCGGCGATTGGCTTGCACCTCGATCACCGGCACACCCAGCCGCTCGGCAAGTTGCCCGACGGCGATCTTCATGCCGCGCTGCTCGGCGATATCGACCATGTTTAGCGCGATCACGGTCGGCAGCCCAAGCTCGAGCACTTGGCTGACCAAATACAAGTTCCGCTCGAGATTGCTGGCATCGACGATGCACAACACCGCGTCTGGCGCTTGGGAATCCGCTTGCCGGCCGAGCAACACATCGACCGTCACCATTTCGTCGGGCGACCGGGGAGCGAGGCTATACGTGCCGGGAAGATCGACCAAGGCGAATCGCCGCCCGGCGAAATCCGCGTGCCCAACTTTCTTCTCGACCGTCACGCCGGGATAGTTGCCGATCCGCTGGCGCACGCCCGCCAGCGCCGAAAACAACGTCGACTTTCCGGTATTCGGATTGCCGATCAGCGCGACGGTTATGGTTTTGGGAAGAGTTGCGGTGGCCACGAGAACAGGGGATCAGGGGTTTTTGGGGCCAGGGGTTAGAGAAGCTGCTCGACTTCCACTCGCGCGGCTTCGGTCTTGCGCAGGCTGAGGCGGTAGCCGCGCAGTTCGACTTCAATCGGATCGCCGAGCGGCGCGCAGCCCAAGAGTTCGACGGCCACGCCAGGCGTCAGGCCCATTTCAAAAAGCCGGGCCGTGATTTCATCGGCGCCAATGATTCGCACGACTCGGCCTCGATCGCCGATCGTCAATCGATCGAGTCCTGTCATTTGCAAGCTCGCTTTCGGCGATTCAGAGAGGCATACGATTTGGCTGCCCATGGAACCGACCCGTGTGAGCTGCCTGCATCTGGCGACGCGGCGTTATCGCGGGCAATGCGCTGGCGCCGGCCGCACGTCAACCGCGATCAGGCGGGCGCCCCGGACCGAACCAGAACATTCAACAACTCGTTTGCCCGAATACAAAGCGTTTGTCCGGCAACTCGGATGATGCAGGGACTGCCGGAGCGAACCATGGTGATCTCGACGCCGTCGTGCAATCCAAGCTCTTTGATGCGTTGCACCTGATCCGCCCGGCCGACGATTTCTGCGATCAGCGCGGTTTCGCCGGCTGGCAATCGGTTTAAGGGAATTGGACCGAACATGGCAAGATCCCCCTGCTGTCGCTAGCGCAAAAGTTAATTGAGACTCATTCTCATGTTTCGGCTAATTCTAACCGCTCCAATAAGGGCGAACAAGAGACCGGCGAAAGAAAAAAGAAAAAGTGAAGAGCGGCGTTGCGCTGTGAAATCCGGGGCTGCCGATCCAAGAATTGCGTGGCGGCAGCGAATTGAAGGGCGAGAGGATGTGCCTCAAAAACCCCTCACCCCCGGCCCCTCTCCCACAAGGGGAGAGGGGAGAATTTCGCACGACGCCATATCGATTTTCGCACCACGCCTTATCGAATTTCGCACGATGCCATCTCGAATTTGGCACGCGATGCCATATCAAATTTCGCACGATGCCTGATCGAATTTCGCACGACGCCATATCGAATTTCGCACGACGCCTTATCGAATTTTGAACGACGCCATATCGAATTTGGCACGCGATGCCATATCAAATTTCGCACGATGCCTTATCGAATTTTGAACCAGGCATCGCCAAACATTGCACGAGGCATCGTCAACAGATGCAGATTCACACACGCGACTGATTCGCTGAGGCCGAAGGCCTCAGTTCCCCCTCTCCCCTTGCGGGAGAGGGGCTAGGGGTGAGGGGTAAATACTAGAGCAGAGTCAACCTAGATGAAATTTCGTCCGGCCGCCGTTCACCGGCTGCTGGACGGTAGCTTGTGTCGTCGGCAATTCCAGCGCATGATGCTTATTCAGTCGAATCGCCCCCCGTCGGAGCGGCGGTTTCGCATCCTTTCTCGCATCCGCCTCGGCGCGGAGCATTTTCCGGCAGAATTCGAGGTTGCTCTATGGTCTGGGCCTTTCTCTTCGTCGGCTTCTGTCTGATCGTCCTGGCGATCGTCGCCTTCGCGCCTTGGTGCGGCATTCAATATGTGCCCAACGACAAGGTGGGCATCGTCGAATCGCTGTGGGGCAAGCATATCGAGCAGGGGCGAATTATTGCCCTGAAAGGCGAAACCGGCTTCCAACCCAACGTCATCCGCGGCGGTTTCTATTTCGGGTTGTATCGCTGGAAATACCGGATCCACAAAGTGCCCTTCGTGGCAATTCCACAGGGGAAGATCGGCTATGTCTACGCGCGCGACGGCGAACCCCTCAGTGCTCGCCAAACGCTGGGGCGGATCGTCGATTGCAACAGCTTCCAAGACGCACAAGCGTTTCTCGGCGGCGATCATTCGGAAACGCCGAAGCTCGGACAGCGCGGCCGGCAACGCGCCGTGCTCCGCGAAGGCGTGTACGCCATCAATCTGGCCCTGTTCACGGTCATTGCCGAAGACCAGTTTTATAGCCTCGGCACCAGTCGCGCCGAATTGGCCATGTTGCGATCCTGGCAGGAGCAACTCGAATCGGTCGATGGCTTCAATCCGATCGTGATCGGCGCCAAAGACGACATCGGCATTGTCACGGTGCAAGATGGCCCGGTGCTGCCGAGCGGCGAGATCATCGCTCCCGCCACCTCGAGCGATCACGACAGCTATCAAAACCCCGAAAAATTTCTGGCCGGCGGCGGCATGCGCGGCCGGCAATACCAAGCCCTCACCGACGGCACGTATTTCATCAATCGTTGGTTTGCCACGGTCGAATCGAAGCCCAAGACATTGGTGCCGATCGGCTACGTGGGCGTGGTAATCAGCTATTTCGGCCTGCAAGGCAAAGACATCAGCGGCGACGACTTCCGTCACGGCGAACGCGTCGCCACCGGCCAAAAAGGCATCTGGGACAAACCGCTTCCTCCGGGCAAATACGCCTTCAACGACTACGCCGGCCAGGTGGTGCTCGTGCCGACGACGAATTTCGTCCTGCATTGGATCACCGACAAAACCGAGCAATCGCACAAATACGATGAAAATCTGCGCTCGATCGATCTCGTCACGCTCGATGCCTATGAGCCAGAGCTGCCGCTCAGCCTGGTCGTGCATATCGATTATCAAAAAGCGCCGAACGTCGTGCAGCGCTTCGGCGACGTGAAGAGGTTGATCAATCAAAGCATCGACCCAATGCTCAGCGCCTATATCCGCGACATCTGCCACAAGCGATCGATGCTCGCCCTGCTTCACGAACGCGACGAGATTCAAGCCGAGGCCCGCAACGAGCTCCGCGAGCGGTTCCAGCAGTTCGACTTGGAATGCATCGACGTGTTGATCGGCAAGCCGGAACCTGCCGCGAACGACTGCGGCAAGATCGAAGTTCTCTTGGAGCAGCTTCGCCAGCGGCAACTTTCTCGCGAGCAGATCGAGACCTTCGGGGAACAGAAGGCCGCGGCCGAAAAGCGGCGCACGCTCGAAGAAGCCACCGCCACGGCCGATCGGCAAAAGGACCTGACGAATTCGCAGGTGCAAATTCGCATCGTGGAAAACGAAGCGAATGCTCAGCTCGCCAAGGCCCAGATGCAGAAGCAGCAAACCATCGTCGAAGCCGAAGGGCAATTGGAAAAATCCCGCCGTTCGGCCGAGCAGCAGATCGTGCTGGCCAAGGCCGCCAGCGAGCAGACGATCATCGAGGCCAACGCCCGGAGCCAGCAAGAGGTCTTGCTGGGCAAAGGCGAGGGCCAGCGCCGGCTGCAAATCGGACTCTCCGAAGCGATCAGCTTGCAACAAAAGGTCAACGCCTACGGCGACCCGCGCTTGTATGCCGTCGTGCTGGCCGCCGAGCGGATCGCCAAGAGCCGCCAGCCGCTCGTGCCCGAACGCGTCTTTGCCCAGGGTGGCCATGGCGACAATGGAAAAGACGGCGGCGCGGGCAATAACCCGCTCAACACGTTGCTCTCGATCGTCTTGGCCGACGCCACGGTCTTCCAACAACGCGGTGAAACGAACGCGGTCGTTAAAGACATGACCGAAAAGCTAATCGCCGCCGCGATGGGCAGCCTCAGCGGCAACGGCGCAGCCCAACCACGCGCCGCCCTCCCCGAGCCCAACGGC
>DATAWG010000102.1 GCA_036267355.1 Pirellulales bacterium
ACTTCGACTTCCACGGCAACGCTGTTCATAACGCACCTTGTAGGGCTGCTTGACCGGAATGCCCCGACCCGCATCTAATCCTAAGCAGCCGAGCAAGCCCGGTTCCGCCGCGTCAGGCACTCAGAAACGGAAGAGCCAAGCATTAGGCGCCATTCCGGCGAGGTTTTTCATGCGCTGGTAGAATGGGGGCAGGCCAGAACACTGAAGAGGAATATATATGCTTCGCGCGATTATCCTTGGTGCCGTTCTTATCCATCCCATTTTATTCCTGACTGTCTTCGTTTGTGGGGCTGTGTTTGGGTCAGGCGATGTTTGGAACGGAGGCACACCCCCATCGTTCGGCTCGCACGGCGGCAACTTGGCGGTGGGCAACTTGTTTACCATCTACTTTATTACGCTTGGGATTGGAGCCTTGGTTAGTACAGCATTCGGAGGTTTTCTTGGTGCTGGAGTACGTCTATTCCTTGCTCGCAACCGTAAAAACTCAACAGGCGCAAGAGACCGACCAGCAAAGGTCAGAAGGAGATTAGACGGCCGGGAAGTGAGCAAGGATGCCCCCTAGCCACTTTTCCCTTTAATTTTTTCATACGGTATCACCACCGGCGCGTGGCGGGAGACACCGAGACACGGAGACACTGCGTAGGCGCGGGCGGCAGAATGTTGGAGTTCACGCCTTAGCATGTCGGCCGCTCGCTTTAGCGTGAACTCCCACAGGGTCGCCGGTGTCAGAGCGGCGGTACGCTTGGGCGATTTGTTGCCCGTTTTTTTGGCAGCCGCTCTTTGCCGGAGGCGCATCGCGCTCCATCGGTCGACGAATAAGAATCGCAATCGCTCCAACGACTTGCGCTATCGTCGGTGACGGGCGACCGAAGTGGAGGCGAATTGACTGCCGCCGTGTGCCATCTATAATCATGCTGGACAGAAATGGAGTTGGTTTCGAGCCGGCCGCTGTTTGCAAACGGCTGCGTACTCAAGATGGTCGTGACACGCGCAGTTTGGAAATGCCTGGGTAGAAGAAGCTCATTGCGGTCTCGATTGGTGGGCATAGCACACGCAGCGGCTCGCGGCCCAGAGACGATTCCCAGCCCAGGAGAGGGCATGCATCTATGGTCGGCAGTCCAAAGCGATTGGCGAGTTCGGTACGGCGCGCTGCCGGAACTGCCTCGCCGGCCAAGATTCTTCACTCGCATCTCGCAGTGATCCAGGCCGCACTGCCGCGAATCGTGCTATTAATTGCGAGCCTTGCCGGTATAGCGATTCCAATCTTGGGGCGAGCCGACCCGGGGCAGCGTGACGCCAAGGATGCCCAGCCCGCCCCCGCGAACGATGCTCCCGCGAAACCTGACGCCAAGGCGGCGGATGCCAATCCCGTTGCTGCGAATCCCGCCGACAAAAAAGCCGCCGGCGCAAAGCCGGCCGACGCGCCTCCGGCCGACGCCAATGGGGCTCAGCGCCCCGTCGGGCATTTGATCCGCGTTCCCGTGCCGATCGAGCTCAACGCCGACACGCGGGTCCGCTCAGCGATTTCGCATTTGCGTGCAACGATGCCCAAAGGCGGTCCGCGGCCGGTGCTCGTGTTCGAATTTGATCCCGAAACGGAGGGTGGCCGAGGAAGCGATTTCAGTCGTGCCCTAAGCCTGGCCCATATGATCGCGTTGAATCGCGATCTGGCCGGAGTCAAAACGGTCGCCTATATCCCCAAAACCATCGAAGGCCATGCCGTTTTGGTGGCGATGGCCTGCGAAGAAATCATCATGGCCCCCAACGCCGAAATTGGCGATGCGGGCATCGATGAAACCGTGATCGGGGCGACCATCCGCAGCGCCTATCAGGAAATTGCCGAAGCCCGAAAAAATATCCCCCCCGCTCTTGCGCTCGGGATGCTCGATAAAAACGTCCGGGTGCTGAAGGTTCTGACCGAACAGGGGACGGATATCATTCTTGCCAGCGATCTGGACAAGTTGAAGAAACAGCGCGCTGTTCTCAAGACGGAAGAACTGTCGCCGGTGCCGGGTCTTTATAGCGGAATTCGGGGACGAACCGAATTGGGCTTCGTCAGTTATCTGGCCGACGACCGTCAAGCGGTTGCCAAGGAACTCGGCTTGGCGCCGAATTCGCTGCGCGACGATCCTTCGCTCGGCGGCCAATGGCAGGCGGTGCGGATTCCCTTGCGGGGCGTCATCACCCAGGCGCTGATCACCGAAACGGAGTCGAAAATCCGCGATCAGATCGACAACCACGCCAATTTCATTTGCTTGTGGATCGATAGCGCCGGCGGTTCGCTGGAGCAAAGCCAGCGGCTCGCCGGCTATTTGGCCGACCTGCCATCGGACAAAGTTCGCACGGTCGCCTATATCCCCGAAAAGGCGCGAGGCGATGCGGCACTTATGGCCATCGCATGCGATCAAATCGTTGCCGGTCCCGAAGCAATCATCGGCGGCAGCGGCGACGTGAATATAGATCACGACGATCTGGTGCAAGTCGATCGGATTATCCGCGATATCGCCGAGAAAAAGCATATTTCCTGGTCGATCCCCGAGGCTTTGTTCGATCCCGAAATCAAGATCTATCGCTACTCGCAGCGCGATCGTGGGATGCAGGAATTCGTCTCCCCGGAAGAAATTGCCGCGCGACCCGATGCGGCCGCTTGGAAGCAAGGCGAGATGATCTGGCAGGGGGGCAGCCCCTGGCGCCTGTCCGGCCAGCGCGGCGAGGAATACGGCTTCGTCTGGCACACAGTCGACAATTTCAACGAGTTCAAACATCTCTACGGCCTGGAAAAGGACGTGCAATTGGTCGAGCCCGGCTGGGCCGACTATCTGATCAGCGCTTTGTCGTCGCCGAGCATGCTGGGCATCTTGATGTTTCTGGGGCTGGCCGGAGTGATCGCGGAACTCTATTCGCCGGGGCTGGGGATCGGCGCGTTTGTGGCGATCGTGGCGTTCATGCTTTATTTCTGGATCTTGCACCTGCACGGCACCGCGGGTTGGCTGGTGGTGTTGCTCTTCTTGGCCGGAGTGTGTTGCCTGCTGTTGGAGATTTTTGTCTTACCCGGCTTCGCCATATTTGGCTTGGGCGGTGGGCTGATGATCATCGCCTCGCTGGTGCTCGCCAGCCAAACGTCGCTGCTGCCGCGCAACGACTATCAATGGGAGCAATTGGAAACGACATTGGCGTCGCTAGGCGGGGCGGTCGTGGGAGCGTTTGTTGCCGCGATCGCCTTCCGGCGTTTCTTGCCGCATGCGCCGGTGTTCAATCGCGTGTTTCTCCAGCCCTTTTCGGGCGAGGAGAGGCAGAATCTGGCCACGCGCGAATCGCTGGTGGATTTCGCCCATCTCGTCGGCCGCGGCGGCACGACCGTGACGCCGCTGATGCCCTCCGGCAAAGCGCGGTTCGGCGACCAGTTGCTCGACGTTATTGCTGACGGCGAGGCGATCGACCGGGGCGAGGCGGTCGTGGTCGTCGAGGTGCGCGGCAACCGGGTGTTGGTGCATCGCGCGGCGGCGGAACAGCAACGCTGATCGGGCCGGCCGGCGCCTCGCCACGCGGGCCCACGCAAAACCGCAAGCGACTTAATTCCTCGTATCCGGCTTGGATGCTGGCTTGCGGTTTGGCGCGTTTGGCAACCCGCAAGTTGGCATTCGCGCCCCCGCACTCTGCTATAATCGAAGCGTTGCGTTGCCCGCGGGTTTTGACGGAGCGTAGCCAACGATTCGCCTATGGAACCGGTTATTTGGGCAGGTCTGCTGCTGCTCTTGGGTTTGACTTTGGTCATGCTCGAGGTGTTCGTGCCGACCGGCGGCTTGCTTGGGTTTTTGTCGCTGACGGCGATTCTCTTGGGAATCGCGCTGGCGTTTTGGCAGGGCGGATTAACGTATGGATTCGGGTTCCTGCTCGTGGCCGCAGTGGCGCTGCCGGCCGTGCTCGGGCTGGCATTTCGGGTTTTGCCGCGTACGCCCATCGGCAGGCGGATATTGCCGGCCGTGCCCACCAGCAAAGATGTGCTCCCCGACACCGAAGAGCGGCGGGTGCTACGCGGCTTGGTGGGCAAGATCGGTCAGGCGAAATCGATGATGCTCCCCAGCGGCGCCGTGCTCGTCGAAGGCCGCACCATCGATGCAGTCAGCGAGGGCATGCCGATCGAACCGGGGCAAGTGGTGCGCGTCATCGAAGTGCGCGGCACGCGGGTGATCGTGCGGCCGGTCGAACACGGCGAAGAGCAGCCGCCCCGAAGCGCCGAAGACCCGCTTTCTCGTCCGATCGACACGCTCGGGATTGATCCCTTCGACGATCCATTATCGTGAGCGTGGCGTTCGTCGGCTTGACAAGCGATGCCCGCTGCGCGAGACTGCCAGCAATCGGCGGTAAAAACGGGTATAATGGGGCGGTAGCCGGCCCGAGCCGCGCAGGGGTTTGGATTCGCCCGGCCGGGCTTCCATGGATCCGCGGTCGTTCACGAATCGAGATTCGTCATCTCGATGCAATGGCTGCACCTTCTTGGTGTTGGAATTCCTATGTTGTTGGCAGAAGAAAGTGTCGTGCGGATCGTGATCATCGTCGCGGCGATGTTCATCGTCATTTTCGCATTGTTTCTGGTCGCCGTGCTCGGGCGGTACTTGCGATTGTGGGTGCAATCGATGGCCAGCGGCGCCGGCATCGGCATTTTCGACCTGTTGGCAATGACATTTCGCAAAGTCGACCCGCGCGTGATCGTTCGCAGCAAAATCATGGCCGTGCAATCGGGCTTGGGCGAAGAATCGGGCATTACGACCAAGGCCCTGGAAGCGCACTATATGGCCCAAGGGCACGTGCCGCTGGTGGTGCGGGCGATCATCGCCGCTCACAAGGCCAAGATGATCGCACTGGATTGGAAGCTCGCGACGACCATCGATCTGGCCGGCCGCGACGTGCTCGAAGCCGTGCAGACGAGCGTTTATCCAAAGGTGATCGATTGCCCGGCCCGCGGCTCGGGGAAAGAAGCGCTCGACGCCCTGGCGAAGAATGGAATCCAACTCAAGGTGAAAGCGCGGGTGACTGTGCGGGCCAATTTGAACCAATTGGTCGGCGGCGCCACCGAGCAGACGATCATTGCTCGCGTGGGCGAGGGGATCGTGAGCGCGATCGGTTCGGCGGAAAAGCATACCGATGTGTTGCAAAACCCCGATCGGATTTCAAAAGCGGTGCTTGCCCGTCGGCTCGATTCGCAAACCGCCTTCGAGATCGTGTCGATCGATATTGCCGACGTCGACGTGGGCGACAACATTGGCGCCCGGCTGCAAGCCGATCAGGCCGAAGCGGGGATGCGCGTGGCTCGGGCGAACGCCGAGGGACGGCGCACGATGGCCGTGGCGCGCGAGCAGGAAATGGTTGCCCAGATCGAGGAAAGCCGTGCTAAATTGGTGGAAGCCGAGGCCGAAGTTCCCAAAGCCATCGCGGATGCGATTCGCGGCGGCACGCTCGGTATAATGGATTACTACAAACTGCGAAACGTTCAAGCCGATACGGACATGCGGCGCAGCATCGCTGGCGCGGGAACTCCGGCGGCCATGCAGATGTCGCCGAGCACTTGATCGGGTGAATCGCAAAAACCCAAGCAGGCACCGGCGGCTAGCGCCTCGCCGCTCAGAGGCAGATTCCTATGCATCCTATGCCAATCGCTGCCGCTCCGAACTTTGAAGCTTGGGCCGAGGGAATATTCCTGTTGATTATGGGCTTTTTGTGGCTCATCAACCGGATATCGACGGCGGTTGAAGTGGCCCGCCGCCCGCCGCCAGTTCGAAGGCCGTTGCAACCGGTGCCCCCTCCAGCCGATGCGGCGCAACAAGCAGAGTCGATGCCGCGGCAACGGGTCGCGCCGCAAGGCCAGCCGCGGTCGGCCGGTGAATCCATGCAAAACGAAATCGACGAATTTCTTCGCCGTGCTACAGGCCGCCGCGACCCCACGCCACAGCCGGGCCAAGCGCAGCGCCAGCGCCCCGCGGCAGGGCGTCCGAGCGTTGCCGGGGCCAAGGCTGATCCGCGGCGCGTCAGGGCCGCGCCCACGGCGGTGCGAACAAAATCGCCGCCCCCCGCCCCGGTGGAAACGATCGAAACTCCGGAAGCAATTTCGGAACACGTCAAGCAATTCCTCAGCATGCGCCAGTTCGATCAGCGAACGTCAAATCTCAGCTCGATCGATGAGAAAGAACGGGAATTCGATCTGAAGCTGAAGCAGACATTCAGCCACGAACTCGGCCATCTCAAGCCCAGCACGTTGGCCGACGGCGGCGATTCGGCCGCGACTGCCGCGGCGCTTCAGCCGATCCCCGTGAATTTGAATGTGCTTGCGAACCTGTTCCGCAGCGGCACCGATCTGAAACGAGCCATCGCGCTCAACGAAATCTTCCAACGCCCCGAGCACCGCTGGTAGTGGAATAGGGGCGAGGGACGAGTTTAAACCAGCGCTGCCGCGTCGTTCTTCGCCGCCCTATCCCCTCGCTCTATCCCCTCACTCTATCCCCTCACCCTAACCCCTACCCCCTACCCCTAACCCCTACCCATGAACCTCGGCTGGATCGGCACTGGCGTGATGGGGCAGAGCATGTGCGGGCATTTGTTGCGCCGCGGATTTGCCGTGACGGTGTTCAATCGCACGCGGGCCAAGGCCGAGCCGCTGTTGGCTGCCGGCGCTCGATGGGCCGATAATCCCAAGGCTGTCGCCGAAGCTTCGGAAGTGGTGTTTACGCTGGTCGGTTTTCCTGCCGACGTTCGCGAGGTGGTGCTCGGACCGCAAGGCACATTGGCCGGCAGCCGCCCGGGAAACATCTTGGTCGATATGACCACGAGCGAGCCGGCGCTGGCGATCGAAATCGCCAAACAGGCTGCCGAACGGAACGTCGCAAGCCTCGACGCACCGGTGACCGGCGGGGACATCGGCGCCCGCGAAGCTCGGCTTTCGATCATGGTCGGCGGCGATCGAGACGTGTCCGAAAAATTGCGCCCTTGCTTCGAAGCGATGGGCAAAACCATCGTACATCAAGGCGGCCCGGGCGCCGGCCAGCATGCCAAAATGGTGAATCAAGTGCTCATCGCCTCGGGCATGGTCGCCGTCTGCGAGGGATTGCTCTACGCGTATCGGGCCGGCTTGAATCTCGAAAAAGTGATGGAATCGGTGTCGTCGGGGGCGGCCGGAAGCTGGTCGCTCACGAATTACGGCCCACGAATCATCGGCGGGCGATTCGAGCCGGGATTCTTCGTCGAGCATTTTCTCAAGGACATGGGCATCGCCCTGGCCGAGGCCGGCCGTATGGGTTTGGCGCTGCCCGGGCTGGCGCTGGCCAGGCAGTTGTACATTGCCCTGCGGAGCCAAGGCCACGGCCGCGACGGCACGCATTCGCTGATTCTGGCGCTGGCATCGATCTCGGGCATCGATTGGAAGAATCGTTAAGGCCCCTGCGACCCGCTAAGCTTCATTCTCGGCGGCTGCCAATCTTCGCGGCAAAGGTTTGACGGCTTGAAAATGCGCGGTAGGGTTTTACATCGCCGCGCAACGGTGCGATTCCGCTGCGCAGTCCGGCCGTTGCCGATTGCAGCAGTCGGAGGATGTGAAAGAATGAGGATCGGCACCTCGCGGAGACCGCCTTTTCGAGCCGGTCGGGGCCAATCCCCATTCTTTCAAAAGCGGTTACCCTTGCCCAAGAAGGGCGATTCTGCATGAACGCTTGTTTCTACGAGCAACCGCAGCTTGACGAACCGGTCGTCGACCGGCCTGCCGTGGTGCTGATCGTCGAAGACGATGTGGCTCTTTCGATGGCTCTCAGCCTGTCGCTTTCCAAGCAGGGCTTCGAGACGGCCAGCTCCCGGTCCGGCAATCGCGCGTTGGAATTGGCCCGAGAAAAGCGGTTTGCGGCCGTCTTGCTCGACCTGCACTTGCCCGATGCCGACGGGCTCGATATTTGTCAGCAATTGGTCGACGATCGCCGCACCTGCGACGTGCCGGTGATCATCATCAGCGGATCGGATCGGCCAGACGTTCTGCGTCGCTGCCGGGCGGCGGGCTGCCAGTATTTCATCCGCAAGCCGTACGACCCCAGCACACTGCTGATCGTGCTGCGGCATGCGATCGACGAATCGCGGCAATGCGAGAATCCGGAATTCCCCGATTCCGACTTTCCGATGGCGGGCTAGGCATTGGGCTGTTCGGCCTCAATCGCCATCTCCTATCGTCAACGGATAGCGCTCGCTCTTGCCCGGCGCTGCCGGTGTGGTATCATGGCTTTTCTCCGGACGACTGGGGGACGGAGATCGGGGGAATGATGCATTCCCGAGCCCTGAAAACCGTGATAGGAGAACCGCGTGGGAGTAAAGAAAACTGGCAAGGGGCGGCGCAAGTTGGGTCGCAAGAAGCGCCGCATGCGGTCGAAAATCCGCCATCGCAAAGGCTAAATTCGACTGCGCTCTAACAACGATCTCCAGCCATTGCTGGGCTGGAGGCTTCCGGTCAATCATCGGTTGCCGCAAGGCGCCGGTTTCTGAAAAGCATCGGCTGGCGAGTTCGTGCCTCGACTCTGAGGATTGCGCTGGCGGCTGCGCCGATCGCGCCGGCTCGGCAACGACCAGCGTCGCCAAAATCACACCGCGCTGAATTTGCACATCGCAGGCCGTGATGTATGGTTGCATGGCCGCAACATGCGGTCGGGATCAGGCGATGACGCGGAGGGTTCGGCCATGCGCCAACTATCGATCGTATCTATCGTTTGCTGGGGTGCTGCTGCTTTTTCCGGCTGCTGCACGAGCCGCGCGCCGACGCTAGCCGAGGCGCCGGCCATCTGCTCGCCGATTCAATGCGGTAGCTGTGGCTGCCCGCAGGTTTCGCCCGGAGTGCCAGTTTATGGCTCCGATGGCGTCGCCGCGCCGGTGATCGCCGGGCCGAGCGCCGTCCCATCCCTGTCGCCGATTCCCGGAACCACGACGATGCCAGGCTTGGCGCCGGCCCCGAGTTTGGCGCCCATGCCGAGCACCGCGCCCGGTCCGACCACATTCGCCCCGAGTACGCCGGCGCCCGCCACAAGCCCGTCGGGCAACATTCCGCCATCGACGAGCCCGTAACGTCGGTCGGACCGAAATCGGAACCGATTGTCGGTTACCTGCCGCCGACGAATACTGCGCGGGATGAAGAACCAGCGCGATCGGTGATTGCCAGCCGCAGTGGTTCGGTTCGCTCGTGGCGATCAATCTGCACGACAATCGTGTGTTGCCCCGCCGTGAGATCGGCGGCGAACGCGGGCGCGGCCGGGATCGGTTTTCCATCGACCCGGAGCGCGAGGCCGGCGGCGGAATTCAATCGGAAATCGACTTTGCCGGCGGCGGCGACATCGACGCGGCAGCGGACGATGCTGATTTTCTCGTGGCGCTCGCCGGCGAGTTGCGGCAGATCGTCGAGCGGCAGATCGCCCGCCACTCGGCTATAGGCGGGCGTCCATTGCAGCAACGCATCGTCGACCACGGCGCTGGCGAGCGCTTTGGCGGGCTCGGCGTGAGGCGGTTGAATGAGCGATTGCCACCGCCGCGCGATCGGCGCCTTGCTTAGCGAATACGGGCCAACCTTGCCAAGCTCCGAGAGGAACCGCACCAGATCAACCAGCTCCGCCCGGGTCAGCCCATCGGCGAGACCGACGGGCATGAGCGACGTGCGGCTTCGCTCGGCGGTGTCGATCGACGAAAGCGGAATGCTGATCTCGTGGTCGTTGGCGTCGCGCAGCACGAGGTCTTTATCGGTCTGCCGGTTCTTGATGCCGGTAAAGACGCGGCCGGAGTCGGTCGTGACGATCGTGGTTTCGAAACCGTCTTTGATCTTCGCGCTCGGTTCGAGAACGGATTCGATGAGATAATCGACCGGGGCGCTAGCGCCGATGCTCGATAAATCGGGGGCAACCTGCCCGCCGACGCCGCCGATCGAATGGCACTTCGAGCAGGATTCATCCTGGCGGCGAAAGATAGCCTCGCCGCGAGCGGGATCGCCTTTGGCTCGGACCTCCGCGACCAATCGCTCGAGCTCCGCGCCGCGCGGCATTCGCTTGCCCCCGATCGTCAGCCCGCCGGCAGTGGTTAATGCTGCGACGAGCGCCGGTTGTTCGGATGCCGAGGCCCGCACGGCCCGGACGGAAAGCTTGGCGATGTCGGGCGATAGTTTTTCGCTGGCGATTGCCGCGGCGAGAGCCGCTGGGCCGGCTTTGCGCTGCAAAAAACCGGCGATCAACGGCGCCGGATCGGCTGCCGCCGGCGCGGCGGCCAACATTTTCGCCGCTCGCGACGCGGCGGCGGCCAAATCAATCTGCGCTAGCGCGACGACCGCCGCGCTGCGAATGGCGAACGGGCGATCGGCAGCCGTCAGGCTTTCAAGCACTTCGCGGCTCCGCGAGCCCCCCATCGCCGCCAGGCTCTCGATCGCCGCGGCGCGGGACGATTCGGAAGTGCTGCTCGCGAGCGCAAGTTCGGCGAGCTTCGGATGCATGGTCTCCACCTTCCATAGCCCGGCGGCTCGAATCGCGAGCGTTTGCAGGCTTTCGTCGCCGGTTGCACCCGACGCGACAATGAGCTTTGCCAAACGGTTCAGATCGCCGGACGGAACACTGCCGCGTTGTTCGGCGGCGGTGAGCAGTCCTTGCAAGAGCACGCGGCGGCGCTCGATTGGCGTGGCGTCGGAGAGGACCATCGCGAAGATCGTGCCCAGGTCTTTCGTCCCGCCGAGCACGGCCACGAGTTGCAACGCCCCTTCGGTTCGTTGCGGCGGCAGCTTCCCTTCGCGCAGCAAGCCCATCAGCAACGGCACGACGTCGCGCGATCCGACGGCTTGCAAGGCGTAGGTCAGATGGCTCGCGTTGCCCGCGAATACATCTTCACCCGATTTCACGGCCGGCAGCCACGCGTCCTGCAAATCATTGGCCGTTTGCCACACGGCGTAGTCCAAAAAGCGATCCAAAGGCCGATCGAGGGCGCGCATCGCGATTTCCGCTGCGGCGGCGGTCGGAACGGCCGCGCACGCTCGCACCGCTTCAAGACGCACATGCGGATTGCCATCAACCACGCGTTCGGCCAGTAGCGCCAGCACATCGGGAATATCGGCGTGCCATGCCGCCAACACGCGCGTTGCCGCGGCTCGGGCATGATAATCGGTCGAGTGCAAGAGCGTTCGCAGCAAATCCGGTTCGACGTGCCGCAGCGCCTGATATACCCACAGGGCTTCCAGTCGCTGGTGATCCAACTCGCTGGCCGCGGTGCTTGCCGCCGCAGCGTGGGCGCCCGGCGTGCTGGAATTCAATTCTTTCACCCATGCCGCCAGTGCCGGCAACACTCGCGCGCCGCGTTCCTTGAGCACCCGCCGGGCTTGTTGCCGCGTGAAATCTTCGGGCGCTTTCAACGCATCGAGCACGGCCACGTCGCTCGCGCCGACGAGTTGCGGCGGATCGACCAGTGGCCGCCCCTTGGCCGTGACGCGCCAAATCCGTCCGTGCGTGTGATCGCGCCGCGGATCGCGGAAATCGACTTCGCCGTGGTTGATGATCGGGTTGTACCAGTCGGCAATATAGAGCGCGCCGTCGGGCCCGAGCTTCACGTCGACCGGCCGAAACGCCGGGAAATTTGTTTTGATCAGCTCGGGAAGTTCCTTTGAGGTGTAGCTCGAGCCGTTTTCGCTGATCACGTAGCGGCAGACGCGATGAGCGCGGAAATCGTTGGTGATTAGATTGCCTTGCCAGTCGTCGGGAAACTGGCGGCCGCTAATGATCTCCAAACTGCATTCCTTGGGGCTGCCCGGATTGAGGCCCGGCAATGTGCGACGGGCGCCGACGGCCGTTTCATACCAACCGCCGGGGACGCAATAGTTGATGCCTTGCCCGCCCGCGCCATCGGTGACGAACGAATTGCCCCAGCGATCGAACGAATGGCCCCAGGGGTTCCACCAACCGCGGGCGAAAACGTTCAATTCCATCGTTTCGGGCCGGAATTGCCAGATGCCGCTGCCATTGAGCAAGCGCGGTCCGTAAGGAGTTTCGATGTGGCTATGGATATAGACCGATTGGTTGCAATACATCATTCCGTCGGGCCCCCAACGGAGCGTATGCAAGATGTGATGCGTGTCTTCGGTGCCAAAACCGGAAAGCACGACCCGGCGCGTGTCGGCATGACCGGTTCCCTTGGTGTCGGAAAAGAAGAGCAATTCGGTGCTGTTCGCGGCATATACGCCGCCATCGCCCGGCAAGACGCCGGTGGGAATGAGCAAGCCGGACGCGAACACCGTTGTCTTATCGGCGTGGCCGGCGTGCTTCGTGTCTTCGAGGACCAGGATCTTGTCGTTGGCCTCTTTGCCCGGACGAACCTGTGGATACGTTTCGCTGCTGGCGACCCACAGCCGGCCCTGCGGATCGAAATTGATTTCGATCGGCTTTTGGATCAACGGATCCGCAGCCCACAGGTTCACTTCGAATCCATCGGCCACCTGGAACGCCTGCCGCTCTTGCTCCGGATCATCCGACGGCGGTTTTGAGGCCGGCTTTTTCTCGGCAAATGCGTGGCCCGCGAAGCCGCTCGCGCCGCTGAACGCCAACAAGCAAAGCAACGCAGAAGCTCGGCTGACCCGATGGCGCGCGAATAAAACAGGTCGGAAGGAGGGCCACAAACTCATCATTCTCGACTCCGGGCGGGAGGGTCAAACAGCGGAATTCGAACGAGCGGGGCTCGACCCGCGAAACCGCAAGCGAGCGGCAACGCGGCAACGGGTAGCGGGGTAGCGGGGTAGCGGGTAGCGGCTAGCGGCTAGCGGTAACAGCCTGTCGATACATATTCAGCGGGCTGCTAATGCTCGCGGCCGCGCGGCTGGCGGCCCTTGGCGATTTCCGCTTCGGCCTGAAGCACAAGCGGCTCGAAGTCGGGTGTTTCGGCCGCGGTTCCCGGCTGCTCATGCGCGCGGAACAAATACAAATAGGTAAAATTCTCAGGCCGCCAGCGGTGAAACGACAATTCATTCTTCTTGTTGATCCAATGACGGAGCGCTTCGAGCTCGTCGGGTTTCAACGTCGGACCGGCAGGCCGGGGACCAAACAAATCGGTATCGACGACCTCGGCCAAGCGCTGATAACCATGCTCGGTGAGATGCATTTCGTCGTCGGTCAATGGCGTGTAGCCCGGCGGCATTCTCTCGGGAATCAAATCCGTAAACAGATCGACGAATCGATAGCCGCGCTGCTTCGCGACTTGCCGCATTGCATCGGTGTAGATGGCGAGCCGCTCGTTTTGCGGGGCCGGATCCGGCAGCGGCCGGCCCAGATTTTCTTCGCGCGTCGGCGAGAAGATCACGATCCGGGCGCCGGTTTTGGCAAGCGCATCGAGCAGCGTGTTCAGCCCTTCGACGAAGTGCGGCAGGGCCGGCTTGCCGGCAAACGATTCGTTGGTGCCGAATCCGAGGACGATCACGGTCGGCTTCATCGCCACGACATTCTTGAGCCGATCGCGAAAGCCGTCGGCGGGGGAGCCGAACATGGCCCAGCCGTCGCCCCACACCGTGTCGCCGCTCCAGCCCAGGTTGCGAAAGGTGATGTTGCGATCGTAGAACCGCGTGGTAAGCGCCGTTTCCAGGTAGCCGTACATCTGATCGCGCTCGATGAGCGTGCTGCCGATCAGCACCACCCGGTCGCCGCTGCGAAGTTGGAATTGGTTGCCGGATTCGGGGTGAGAAGCGGCTGCCTCGGCTGGCCTGGATTGGCCAGTCTGCGAGCCCTTCGGCGGACCAATATCGTCGGACCGAGCTATGGTTGTTCTAGCCGAAGCTGCGAGAAAGAATGCCGCCGCCAAGCATAAGTGACAAGATATTCGCCGAATTCGCAACTTCACCGGCAGGCTCCTTCTCCCCGATATATGGCCCCCGCGGCCGGCACGGTGCACGGCGTCAAAACCATTGTAATTCGCAAAACCGGCACTCGCCACGGGCAGCCGATCGCCGACCGATCGCAGCCCTTGGTCCGGATTGCTTTGATTTGCGGCCGAGATGTTGTTAAACCTTGCCAAAACTACCTGGTTTGCTTGCAAGCGAAATCCGCTCCGACTAGCATATAACTCGAAATCGAAGCGCGAAACAGCTCGATGTTCGTCGTGGGGGCGCGATTCCGAAATCGCCAATCTTTTCCAAGCGGCAGCTAAAGTTCGAATTATTCCGGAGGACTTTGTTCATGCGACGCACCACGCGGACCTTCCTGGTTTGGGCCATGATCGCCTCGATGATGGTCGATTCGGTTTCGGCATTCGGCTGGGGACGCCGATGGCGCCGCTGCTGCTGGCGCGAGAGCTGCTGCCAAACAACCTGCGCGGCGCCCGTGTCGTGTGGTTGCAGCAGTGGATCGAATCAATCGTCGTCGGGCGAAGCATCTGCGGGAGCAACGGAAAACAGCCCTCCGACGATGCCACCGCCGCCGACGACAGGCCCGACCACGTCTCCGCCGCAAGGCGTGCCCGAGACGCCAGTGCCCCCCGCCCCGCCCGCTCCTCCGAAGCAACCAAGCGGCGCCCTCACACCATCGACTCCACCGACTACGCCGGCAACTCCGGCTCCGCCCGCCACGACGCCAGCGACTCCGCCGGCAATCCCGGTGGCTCCGCCGGCTCCCCCCGTAACTCCGCCGGTCGTGCCCGTAGTTCCAAAACCCGCGCCAAAGGAGCCCGCAAAGACGACGACTCCGGACGACATCTTCAGCGAACCGGCCAAGCCGGCGCCGATGCCGAAGGAAAAGGAAGAACCAAAGCCGCCGGCGACACAGCCACCGGCAACGCCAAAGAGCAGCACTCCCGACGACATCTTCAGCGAACCGGCCAAGCCCGCGCCTGCACCGGCGCCGAAGGAGCAGCCGAAGCCGCCGGCCACGGAGCCAGCCAAGCCCGCAACGCCCGACGACATCTTCAGCGAGCCCGCGAAGCCGGCGCCGAAAGAGCCCGCGAAGCAACCGGCGAAGGAAGCGCCAGCCCCTGCGAAGCCGTCCGACGCCGATCCGTTTGCCGAGCCAGTGAAAACCGCGCCCACGGAAACACCGAAGGACGCTGCGCCAGCTATCCCCGCCAAGCCGAGTCCGGCCCCTTCCAAGCCCGACCAATCGCCTGACGATCCGTTCGGGGGGAAAAACGCTTCAACTGACAAGCAATCGCCCGCAGTAACGACCGTGGTCGAGAAACCGGTGGTCGAGAAACCGGTGGTCGAGAAACCGGTGATCGAGAAACCGGTGATCGAGAAACCGCTGGGCGACAAGGCGTTGGCCGATAAACCGGTGGCCGAAAAAACGGCTGCCGACAAGGCGCCGCTGCCGGTAAAGCCGCTCGACGATCTTGCGGATCCGTTCGCACCGAGCCCGGTGTCTGCCACCGCCGGGAAATCGCCCAAGGCAAGACAAGTCGAGGCAAAGCCGGAAGTGCCGGAAGCAAAACCAGCTCAAGACCCGGTTGCAAAAGCCAAGTCCGCCGATTCGAATGCAGCGGAGCCGAAGGCACCCGAAGCGAATGCCGCGGAATTGAAGTCCTCTGAAACCAAGCCGGCAGCGGATTCTCAGCCCACGCCCGACAAGAGCAAGCCGGCCGAAGCGCCGATCGACGATCCGTTCGCGCCCGTCCCGGCCAAGCCGGCCACGAAGGATGGCGGTTCTACCGCTGCGCCGGCGGCTCTTGAATCGGTCGCTGCAAAGGCCGCGATGCCGCCTGTCGCTCCCGCGATTGCGGCCCCGGCGGCGAAAGTCGTCGAAGTGGCCAGCGCTTCAACCGTCGAGAAGCCGATGACAGTCGCGGTCGTCGAAAACGACCCGATGCGTGTTTGGCACGACGACACCGGTGAGTTCGAGCTTCGCGCCAAGCTGGTGTTGATGTTGCCCGGCAAAGTACGGCTGCTGAAGGAAACGGGCCGAACCACAACGGTTCCGCTTGACCGCCTGAGCCCAGCCGATTTGTCCTATGTGCGCCAGCACGCCTCGGCAATGCTAGCGAAACTGACCGCCCAATCCGACCCCCGATAGTCCTCGCCCCATCGGCGACTCAAGCCCAGGGAAGGCCCCACAGCGTTTTCCACTTGGAAAACGCATCCGGGCCTTCCCTGGGTTTTTGCTGCGCGCGCGTGCTGCCCCCATCCCGCGCATTCCCCCGCCTCGGCCCATCAATCTCGGTGCAACCGGCAAAGTTTCCCCAAAGTGTGAAGCCTGGCCCCGAAGCGTGCCGATACGTGCGGATAATTCTGCGGATTGTATCGAGTGGGCGTATCGAGCGGGGCGGCATTGCCCCAGACGCGTTCGATTGCGGACGGATCCAAGGACCACCATGCGGCGCCAACTGCTCGGATTGCTTATCGCGATCGGCTTCTTTGCCGGGTGCATTTCGACCGCACCACCGGCGGCGAGCCCGTTGGCAGCCGCCGGCGGCGCCCCGGCGGCGCCTGCTGCCGCGGCTGCTCCGGCCACCTCGACGAGTGCCAGCGGCACGACCGTGAATGTGGCCACACCGTCGACCCCTTGCTGCCCGCATCAGACGTTGTGGCAGTTCCTGGGCATCAAGAATGCCTTCACCGACATCATGAAGCTGATCGAGGCGCTGCGAAATTGCCTCGGTTCGACATTCCCTGGTTTGGAATCGGTGCCACCGCTGACGGCGATCACGAATCCGGCGAACATGAATTCGTCGAACCCGGCCATCGCGGCGGCAGCCGGCGCGAAGGCCGACGAAGACCAGGCCGGACAGAAGATCAAAGCGATCCGCTACTTGGCCACCCTCGGCTGCGCCGGCTGCTATCCGGATATCGAAGATGCATTGCTCGCTTCGCTCGACGATTGCACGGAGGCCGTGCGCTATGAAGCGGCGAAAGCGTTCCGCGAGTTGTCGGGCCGATCGTGCTCCGCTTGCAAAACCAAGAGTTGCTGCAGCCCGAAAGTGCGCAAGAAGTTGGACGAAGTTGCCAACAAGAAGGAAAAGAATTGCTACAAGGAGCCGTCGGAGCGCGTGCGCCGCATGGCACGGCTTGCGTTGGCCGGCTGCGGCGGCGGAGCGACCCCAACCCCCGCGCCTCAGGAAGGCCCCTCGGAAAACCCGCCGCAAAAAGGCAAACTGCCTGCGAAAACTGCCGCCGATGACGATCAGACCACCAAAGCGCTCGCGGCACTGGTGAGCAACCTTGTCACGCCCGCAAGCGCAAATGCCGCGAGCGCACCGGGCCCCGCTTCGGCCAACGATGCCCGGCCCGCTTCTTCCGTCCAGGTTCGCGTTTCTCAGACTCCATTGGAATGCGGCTGCGGCGTGAACCAATCGGCTTCGGTCTTTATTCCCGCGTCATCGGCAGCGGCAAGCAACCAACAGCCGACACCCGCCGCTCCCGCGAATCCATCGTCGGAAGCGGTGGCAGCCATTCCGGCGATCGCGGCGTCGATTCTGAAGGCCGCCTTGCCGGCACCGGCACCGGCGGCAGTTGGTGCGCCGCCGACAGCGAACGCCAATTTGGCAAGTGTCGTCGTGGCAAACCCGACCGCGAGCAGCGCCGTTCACGCCGCCGCTCCGGCATCGGGCGCAGTGCTGGCGGAAATCAATGGCCGGCCGATCTTCGAAAGCGAAGTCGTGCCCGAGGCCGATCGGCAGTTGGCCGATCTGCCGGCCGTGGCGCCGGCCGAGAAGCTGCGAATTCGGGCCGAATATATCCGCCGCCAATTGGCTCGCGTCATCGATCGAAAGCTGCTGGCCCAGGAAGCGCGACGCACCGGTCCGCAGATCAACCAGGCATCGTTTCAAGCGGCCGGCAACGACGAGAGCGCCTTGGCCGACGCCTTGATCAAGGCGGTGGTGCGGGTCGACACGAACACGACACCGGAACAGCTTTGGACCTGCTACCGTGTGAACCAACAAAAATTCGTTCGACCGGCAGAGGTGCGGTTCGAGCAAGTTTCCGTTCGGATCGATCGCTTCGCGTCACGCGATGCCGCGGTGGCTGCAATGTCGTACGTGCGGAATCGAGCGCTCGGCAATCCGGTTGGTCAGCCGCCGGCCAACCTCGAGGCGATCCACGTGCAGACTTCCGGATGGGTTCGCCGCGACGACATTCCATCGCCCGCGGCAGCGGAGCTGTTGTTCCGCATACCGGTCGGCGGCATCTCGCCGCTGCTCGATAGCGGCGACACGTTGCACATTGATCGCGTGCTCGAGCGACATGCAGCCGGCCTGGTGCCGCTGGAGCAATGTGCCGAGGCCGTGCGCCAGCAGATTCTCCGCGAGCGGCGCGAATATCTGCAACAAGCGTATCTGAGCCAATTGCGGAGCCGGGCACAAATCTGGACGATCTTCGATCCACCGCGAACCGAGTTGAAAATGGTTCGCCCGCTGGATGCGGCAGGCGGAAGGTAGAAAAAACTTTTGCAGGGGAGCTACATGCGTCAGGAAACATTTTTTTATGGCAGGCGCAACAGGTAGCATCGGCGCGATCTCGCGACTAGGAAAGTCCGGACAGGCCGCATCACTCTACAGTCACGGCAAGAAATCCAAAGCGGGCAAAGCGCTGGGCACCCAGCAACAGTTTTCCACGCTCTTGGCTGGCAAACAGGCGGCCTTGAAGACCGCCGCGGTCGGCAGCGGCGGCACACAGTCCGGTGCGACGACAGCGGCGTCGTCGTCCGGCACAGCAGCGGCAAACACATCGCCACAAACCGCATCCCTGCCAAACGCCCCGTCGACCGCCGCCGAATCGTTCAGCGCAACCGCCTAGTCGTGCGTCATCACCTAGGTGGCCGGCCGGGTGCGACCGCTGGCTTGTCCGGCAGTGGAAAACGGCTGAACGAGCCGGGCTCGCCACGCGTTGCCCGCCGACCGGTGCGATGGCAGAATGAACCAAGGCGTGGCGCACCGCCGTAGATAGTTGGCAATGGCCGCCGAAGCGCGAGAGTCGCCACGAAATTGCGAGCAAACGTCAATCGCAAGTGGAGTTACTCCAACCGTTAAAGGAACATCCTGATGGCATCGGGCCGACAGGAATCAACATATCTTGCAGCCAGCCAAGCGCCCCCCGCGGCGCCGCCGCGACGCTTGGGTTGGCGCGGACGCGCTGGCCGCGAGGTCGCAACCATTCGCCACCGCTGGCAGCGCGATTGGGACGCACAGCCGCTCGAACAACTTCGCGCCGCCGACATCTGGCAACGATTTCGGGTCGGGGGCTTTTTGCTGCTGTTTCTCGGTCTGACGGCTCTCTTGGTCCATTATCTCTGGTTCCGGCCGATTCAGACGCCGATGGTGGCAATCGTCGCGCCGAGCTATTCCTGGCCGTTTCCGCCAAACGCCTGGGCTGCCGAGGACCTCGAAGCGTTCTCGAATCTCGACAAACAAGAATCCATTCATCTTGAACTCGGCCAGCCCTGGCAAACCGTCGAAAGCGGATTGGCCAGCCTCGATCGGCAACTGCATGCGATCGTTCAGCAAGGCTCGGCGACCGGCACGGTGATCCTGTATGTCAGCATGCATGGCACGGCCGATTCCGCGGGCCGGCCGGCACTGTTGCCGCCGGGCGCATCGCCATTGAGGAGCGAAACCTGGCTGCGATTGTCGGACTTGCTCGAGCACATCAAGGCCCAGCAACTCCCCGATGCATGGCACAAGCTGCTGATCCTGGATTGCAACCGGATCGACGTGAATTGGCGGATGGGCGTGTTGTCCGACGGGTTTGCCGACGGCCTGGCCGATACCGTCCGCGATTCGGGCATTCCCAATCTCGTGGTCCTCAATTCGACCAGCCCCGGCGAGCGCGGCTGGGCGTCGCAAGATCTGGCGGGCTCGGTGTTCGGGCATTATTTGCAGCTCGGGCTTGCCGGCGCCGCCGATGCGAAGCTGGCGGATGGCGCCGGCGGCAACGGCGATCATCAAGTGTCGCTTCGCGAGCTGGTGAATTATCTGGATCGGCACGTCGACGCCTGGACGATGCACAACCGTTCCGCGCGGCAGCGGCCGATGTTGGTGCCGGCAAGTGCGGCGGATTTCACCGTCGTGTGGGCGCTCAATTCGCACACGCAAAAAAAGCTTGCCGAATCGGCGACTGGCGAGTCGGTTTCCGCACCGGCCTCGCTCGTGGCCGCGAACGACAAGCTGTGGCGCGCTCACGACCGCTTGCAATCGCTCGATCCGCAGCGCTTCGATCCGTTGGCGTGGAGCGATTTCGAACACGAATTGCTGTGGACCGGCGAAGCGCTGACCGCCGGAAGCGTCTATCGCACTCCGGTTCGCACCCTGCAGCGGCAGTTGCACGGCTTTGTCGACCGAATCGAATCGCAAGCCGCTCAAACAAAGAATCCGTCGAACATTCTTGTTCGTTCCGACCGTTTCGGCGATCACGCCGCCAAACGGCCGCCGGCGATCGTCGCCCATTGGATTCCGCTGGCCGAATACATGAGCGAGCCCGATGCGGGTTTCGCGGACTGGCGCACCCGGCTCGTGGCCCTGCAAAAGTCGCCGAGCCAAGCCGCCGTGGCGGATTTTCTCGCCAGCACTCCCGCCAGCGAGCATGCCGGGCAATACGCGGAAGTCGAATTCCTGCGACTGCTTGAAGCGCACTTGGCCGCACGTGTATGGCAGCAACCGAACCTTTTGAGCCGGGCGATGCAGGTGCAAGCGCACGGCGATCGAGCTGCCGTGGCCGACGACGAACGTGGCCAATTCTGGTCGCTGCCGCTGGTAACGGCGGGAAATCGCGAGCAGCGGACGGCGCGCGACCAACTGTTTGTCGGCGACGATGCCGCATTGGCGGCCGCGGATCCGCACTGGAATGCCGCCGACGATGCGTATGCCGGCGCCGAAAAGCTCACTCACACGGTCGGCGGCGCGCTGACGATTCGCGATCGTGCCTGGGCCGAGATTCCCTATTTGGCCGCCTGGCTCTGTCGTCCGCTCCCGGTCGGCGAAGCGCCGGATGCTGCCGATCGGGAAATCAACGGAACGCTGCTGCAGTTGATTCGCGCGGCACATCTATTGGACGCCACGCTCGCGTCGCCCCCCACCGGCGACACGACGACCGCAAGTGAATCGCCGCCGTTCGAGGGCGAGGCCCACGAAGTCTCCGAACGGCTCGATCACTTGGAGCAATTGTTCGCCAAAGCATCGACCAACCTTGAAGAGGTCGAAATCAAGCGTGCCAATGGCCGCACGCTTCAAGACATCGAAGCCGTTTTAGCGGCGACGATCGCGCCGGCCCGCCAACGCGAGCAGCTTCGCAAGAAGGCGGAAGAGATTGCCAATAAGCTCAACCGTGAAACGATCGCCATCGACAGCGCTCCGCCCGCGGCAGTCGCGACAAGAACGGGCGACGATAAAAATGGCAGCGCAGGGGGAACGCAAAAGGCCGATTCGAAGAACATCGCTTCGGCAGCCGGCTCGACATCGACCACGAGCGGCGGCGGTTCGCAAGCCGCGAACACGGTATCGTCCGACAGCGAACCCGAAGGATTCGATTATCGACATCGGGCACTCGTGGTTTGGGAGCAACATCCGGCGCTAGTGATTTTGGATACCGCAAGCGAAACGCCCGCGCAGCCGGCAACCGCCGCGGCCAAGCCGCGCAAGCAATTGATGATCGGCGAATTGGAAACCGTTTGCGTCGACTACGAGCATCGTGTTCGGGAGCGATTGGATGCGATTGCCGGCGAAGTTCGCCGGCTTCGCGATGCTGGAACCGGCACTGCGGCGGAAAGTGTGTCCGCCGCGGTGCCGTCCGGCAGTAATGGGCCGCCCGGCAGTTCTTCCACCAATAGCAAATTGAAGGAATTGCTCGCCGGGCGTGCGCCCCACAGTCGCGCCGAGCAAATCGTGCGTGCGGCGGCAGGGATCGGCCTGCCCGCGCTCGACGACGATCCGGTGCGTCGCTTGCGGCAGTGGGATTTGCAGCATCTGTTGCTCTGGCACTGCCGGCGGGCGCTCGACGATTTTTGGGGCCCGGGCCAGCCGGCCGATCCTCCCTGGTTCGTAGCCGCGGCAACCGATTCGCTGCGGGGCATTCAGGCGATCGGCCAGGCAGAACCGGCCGTGCTGGCCGAGTCGAACCGTCTGGCCAAGTTGCTCGATGCGCGGCGGCAAGGCGCGGCGGCCGGCTTGGGCGCCGTCGCTTCCGATGTGCTTTTGATCGATCCGGCGGAACCCGTGAAAATCAAGATGGCGGTGCAGTCCGGCCCCGAGGATGCCCTGCACGGACTGCCGAACGGAGAGGCGGCCGTGTTCGTGCGCGACGCTCGCGGCCGGATCGACGGCACAAGCCGCTCGCTCGATCTCCCCATGGCCGACCCCGGCAAGGGCCGCGTTCCGGTGACGATCACCGTGCCGGGAAGTGCTTTGGCCGGTCGCGGGCCGATCCTGGAAGCAGTGGCGCTGCTGCGCGGCAATCGCTATTCGACGAATTTTCTATTGCGGGCCACCGGCGGCATCAAGGTCGATACGATGCCGTATCACTATGGCCTGCCGCAGATCACGCTCGGCGGGCGCAGCCGGCGGCGGGCTTCGATCATGTTCATCCTCGACTGCTCGAACAGCATGTCGGAGCCGACCGATATGGAAGGGCCCGAGGGCGACGAAAAAATTCCTCGCCTCGATGCCGCAAGGATCGCTCTGAAGCAAATGCTCGAAAGCCTGGCCGAGGAAGGGGACGCGCGGGTCGGAATCATTTTTTATGGGCACCGCGTTGGCTGGAATCTCAAGAAGCCGGATCAGATATTGCGCCAATCCGACTACGACCGCCGAATCCCCGACGACCTGCGGCCAAGCGAAGACGTGGAAACGGTTCTGCCGCTTGGCCGATTCGATCAAGTGGTTGCCGGCGGCGTGTTCGATTTGATGAAGAGCATCAAGCCCTGGGGCGAAACACCGCTCTATCTGTCGCTGGTCGACGCAATCGGCGATTTTTCCCATGATGAGCCGGGCACCGAAAAATCGATTGTCGTCATCACCGACGGTTTGAACTATCAATTCAATTCGCCGAATCCGAAGACGCGCGAAAGCGTGCTTACCGCGATGGGCGACAAAAAGATTCCGATCGACATCGTCGGCTTTGGCATTTCCGATGCCGAGGCAGCCACGGCGGCCAAGGAGTTCGATTCGCTGGCACAAAAAACCGGCGGCGAGTATGTGCCGGTGTCGAGCGGAACGGCGCTGGTGCGTTCGCTGCAAAGCCTTTTGGGCCCGAAAGGTTATGAAGTCACCGACAGCGCCGGCAATACAATCGGCAACGCGCCCGTCGGCACGAGCATCACCGTCCGGCCGAAACCGATCGGCTTGAAGACCTACGAAGTCTCGCTCCCGCCGTTGAGCACGCACGTGGAATTGGCCGGCGGAGAGCGTGCCGAACTCACCATCAGTGCCGACGGCCGCTCGATTCAATCGATGGGCTATCAGCATGGCCAGCCGGAGTTCCAGCCGCTGATCGCAGGCGATCGCGGACCGACCACCGAGTGGCTGCTCGGCGTTCATCGGCCGATTCGCACGGCCGATGGTGCGAGCTTCCCGATCTCCGTGCAGCGGTCGGATCGGCAGTTTGCGCCTCGACTGGCGGAAGCTTGGGTCGAAATCACGCCGCACTCCGACGATCCGCACGCCCTATTTCCCACCTATATCTTTTACGACGCCAATTGGGAACCGGCGATGCCCGCCCCGGTGCTCAAGCTATCGGCGGAGAATTGGCCCGTGGCGGCAAGGCAAGCGGAAGTCAGGGCATGGGTCAAGCAGCAGCGAACACCGCCGGATTGGGTCGTCAGACTCGGCGATATCGTGAATCGCGTTCCAGCATCAGGAAGCGGGGCAACGCTAAGCGGATTGACTGGCGTTACGTACCAGGTGCGCGCCCAACGCGGCGAGAAGCCGGGCGATCCGTATCGTGTCGGAGTGATCGAGCGATTTGCCGACGACTCGGCCGGCCCCGGTTCGCTGAAGGTCGAAATCTATCCGCAGCCGTCGCGGATTCAGCATCGATTCGATCCGCAAAACCATTTGGCGCTTGATACCTTCGATCTCGACGAGACCGACGACAAGGTGGTCGCTACCTACGAACTCCGATTCACACGAAGCGATACCGTCAAGCGCGGCGCCTTGCAACTCGCCGAGCCGATCGTGCGGACCGTTGCAGAAAGCAGCGACTTGATCGAGCCTTGATCCGATCCGGCGGCTTGCGTTGTCGACGCAGCCGGCACCACCGGAGCCGCCAGCCGGAGCAGCGGTCGCGCGCGGGTTGTCGCTCGCTGACGCTTCGGACTAGTATTGACTTCTCGATTTTCGCGATCCTGTCAGCCACCGGTTCGGCCGCGAACTCGCTGACGGTTCGGTCCTAGTATGGGCTCTTCGATCCCATCTCCGACCGGAGCGAATGCGCGGGTCGTAGGGGTTGGGCATTCTGCCCAAGCCAGCAGCGATTTCTGATTGCCGAGTTGGCGGCATGAATTCTGCATTTGCGCGGGATGGTTTTTAGCGGATTTGCCGACCCGATTATCTTCGTGCGACCACGGCGGACCGGCTTGAGTTCCGGTCCCATTGAGTACATATTTACAAAAGGCCGTGAAATTCTTGCTGACATTGTGATTCAGCATTCGTGGGTTGCTACGCGTCATGGAATAGCATTCGAAACAATTCTCATAGACACAAGGAGCAGGCTATGTATCGGCTGCAGCGGCTCGGCAATGCGTTGTTGATCGGCGGAGTGATAAGTTGTTGCGTGCAAACGGCGCGGGCCTGCAATTGTGGCGGCGGAGCGCCGGCCGCGGCGCCCGCGATCATGGCGGCCCCGACGGCCGCTTATTATTCGCCGGCAGCAAGCTACTATGCCCCGGCGGCGACCGCGGCATATTACGTTCCGGCAACGACGGCGCTTTATGCCCCAGCCGCGGCGCCCGCCGCATGCTGCGCAGCCGCTCCGCCGCCCGCTTGCCAGGCAACGGTCGAGCGGCGGTTCTATGTGGCTAAGCCGGTGTATGAAACTAGCGAACGCGAAGAACATGTCACCGTGCAAAAGCCGGTCGTGGAAACCGCCGAGCGCGAAGAGCACTACACGGTTCGCAAGCAGGTCGTCGAAACGGCCGAACGCGACGAAACATACATCGTTCAGAAGCCGGTCGTCGAAACCGCGCAGCGGCAAGAAACCTATGTCGTCGAGAAGCCGGTGTACGAGACGGCCTACCAGGATCAATATACGACGCAATACGTGCCCGTCACTTCCACGCAAACCGTCGTGGGCGCTTGCGGCTGCCCGATCGGCCAGCAAACCGTGACGAACTACGTCCCGCAAGCCGTCGTGCAAAAGGTTCCGGTGCAGACGATGCACTATGTGCAGGAGCAGCAGGTGCGCACGGTGCCGGTGCAGACGGTGCGCTATGTGCAAGAGCAGCAAGTGCGTAAAGTGCCGGTGCAGACGGTGCGCTTTGTCGATGAAGATCAGGTCCGCAAGGTGCCGGTGCAAACCGTGCACTACGAGACCGAAGATCAAGTTCGCAAAGTGCCGGTGACGACCTGCCGCATCGAATACGAAGAGCACGTCGAGCAGGTGCCAGTCGGGCCGTAGGATCTAAGAAAGGGTGCGTGGGGGGCCCAGGGAAGGCGAATGACGCGGTGCGCGCGCGGCGAACGCATGGCTCGCCTTCCCTGGGCTTGACGCAAAGTGGCGCGTGCGCGGGCGATTCTTCGCCGTCACCAGATTTCGAGTTCGGTTTCGAGTTCCACGCCAAGGTGTTCGGCGACTCGGGCGCGAACCAGGTCGATGAGCTTGAGCACGTCGGCTGATTTAGCTTCCGGCGCGACGACGATGAAATTGGCGTGCCGGTCGCTCACTTCGGCGCCGCCGACATGCTGGCCCTTCAGGCCGGCCTGCTCGATCAGCATGCCCGCGCTGATCCCGCGGGGATTCTTGAAAATGCAGCCGGCCGGTTTGTCGCCCAGCGGTTGCGCGGCCCGTTTGACGATCCATTGCGTTTGCATCCGCTTCGTCAATTCTTGCGGATCGTCTTCCTCCAATTGGAATTGGCACGCCAGGATCGCCAAATCGTCGAGGCTGCTTTGGCGGTAAGAGAACACGAGGTCTTCGCGTTCACGCTGCAAGATCTCTCCCGACCGGCTTATGACCGTCGCTCGGGAAGTCCATTGCCCGACATCGCCGCCGCGGCTGCCGGCATTGCCGTGCAGCGCGCCGCCGACGGTGCCGGGAATGCCCACCAGCGTTTCCAATCCGGCGAGCCCTTCGCGAACGACGGTCGAGACGACGTGCCCCAGCTTGGCCCCGCCGCCGACCGCAACGGCGCGACCTTGGACGCTGATTTCGGAAAACGGGGCCGTCGCCAGCCGCACGACAAGCCCTTCGACGCCGTCGTCGCGCACCAGCAGATTCGATCCACCGCCCAACAATCGGATTTGCACGCCGGCATCATGGCAGCGGCGCACCAGGGCCGCCAATTCTTCCACGGAATTTGGCTCGGCGAAAAACTCGGCCGGTCCGCCAAGGCGAAACCAGGTGTGCGGAGCCAGCGGCTCCCCTTCGCGAACGATTTTCTCGAAACCGCCGAACAAAGACTTCATGGATTTGGACAATTTTCGCCCGCTCCGAATCAGAGATGAACTTGGACGGGCCGCCGGCTAATTCGGGTGCGGCCGCTTGCGGCATTGTCCAGACTTGCGGGCCGTTCGTCCAGACGGCTGGATCTTTGGTCGGAAGAACGAAGAGGGCTCACGCGGAGACGCGGCGGATGCGGAAAACGGACGCGGCGGATGCAAAATGCCTGTTCTTCTCCCCTCGCCCCCTTGTGGGAGAGGAGCCCGGCGATGAGGGGTTGCGCCACATCGATTCGACGTTTTACTCGCGCCTCCTCCGAATCTCCGCGTCTCCGCGTGCTCAATCTTTTTCTTTCCCCGGTGGAGTCGGGACGGCTTCCGGGCCGGCGGCTTGGGGCCATGCGCCGCCGGCGGCCTCTTGCAACTCCGCCCCGCGGCGTTCGCGTTCGGCTAGCGCCACCTCATATTGTTCGCGCAATTGAATCAAGCGTCGCTCGGCGTCGATCAGATGGAGAAAGTCGAGCGTGTTCGCCGTGTAATTGCCGCGGGCGGCTTCCAGATATTGCCCCGCGGCCGGAAGGATCGTTTGGCGATAGAGGGCGAGCGTCTTGTCGGATTCGGTCAAACGGGCGTAGGCGATTTGCACTTCGGAATGAATCTCGTCCAGTTTGGCTTCGTATTGCCAACGGCGCTGCTCGACGCGTGCCGACGCTTCGCGTACGGCCGCTTGCCGTCGAGCGTTGTCGAGAGGCACGTTCATATTCACGCCCACCATCGGCGCAAGCTGGCGGCTGGCTCCCTGCCAATTGCCGTTGTACAGGCCGAACACCTCCAGATCGGGATAGTAGTCGCGCTCGGCCAGTTCGACGGCCGCTTGCTCCGCCCGCAGCTCAGCCCCGATCGCCGCCAGATCGGGGCGGCGCTCGACGGCCAATTGCTGCAGCCACACGACCGGCGGCGCCGCTTGAGCCGACCGAGGCCGACGCGGCGGCGGCAAAGGATGATCGGCCGAGCGGTGCAACAGCGTGTTGATGCGAGCGATCGCCACCGATTCCATCCGGTTCAGCTCGAATTCGCGGCGCTCGATCTCGGCCAATTCCACGTCGGCCGCCAGAACGTCTTGCTGCGTCACCTGCGCGGCCCGATACTTCGCTTGCGCCGTGTCGCGAAACCCCTTCAGGGCAACACGATTTTCAGCGTTCAATTCCTTTTGCCGGCGCACGAGATAATAGTCCCATAGTGCGACGCGGGCGGCTGCGACCAGCCGGATTTCGGCGTCGGCCAAATCGAGTCGGGCGGCCGAGGCGCCGGCCTCGGCCTGCTCGCCGCGCAGATCGCGCTTTCCTGACCAGGGAATTTTTTGCGAACCCCGCACGATCCATCCCACGTCGTTGGTCGTCGACCCGATCGAAGCGGGCGCCACCGACATCGATAGCATCGGGTCGTCCAGCGAAACGGCCTGTGGATAGCGCTCCGCGTCGGCCTGCCACGCGGCGCTCATCGCCGCCAGCGACGGATTGCGGTCGATCACCGCCGCGACCAGCGCATCGGGCTCGAGCTGCGATTGACCGGCAAACGGATCGTCGTCGCAACGACCAGCGGTTTCGGGCGGAGACGGTGCGAGGGGCGGGACGCTCGTATCCAAGGTTTGGAATGCGGCCGGAACCGCGCCGCCGGCGGGTATCGGCGTTTCCGTTGTTGTCGCCACGAGCGAATTATTCGGTGGAACGGGGGTTAGCTGAGCGGTGGCTCCGCCGGACTCCGCCGAGCGGCAACCGAGCGAGCATGCCAAAGTGGCAAGGAATATCCCGAATGCCAGCAGGATTTTAACGTGTCGCAATGGCATGGCATCCGCGGCGATGTTCGGTGGCTCTTTCCGGCGAGGTGAACCCGTCATGCGACGCCACATGGCGGAATATTCGGCATTACCAGTGCAGTAAATCGGTCCCTGAAAACCGGCCCTGCCAGTATTTCCGGCGGAGACCGCAAAGTCGGACAAGTCCTCTCGAACTTGTTGCGTGCGGACGACGTATTGGATGAAGCTACATTGACCCTATTTCCGATCAACGGTAGTATTGCTAGCGATCGGGCAAATTATTACGGCGCTTCCGCCCGCACAACGACATCCTTCTAAAATGAATCCCGTGTTTGGAATTCTCAAAGCCGAACCGGTTCACCGACTCCGCGCGGGAGTCGTTTGGTGCATGGTGCCGGTGGCACTGTGGAGCGGGATCCCGATTGCCAGTTGGTATGGATCGGGACGTTGCGAGGTGCTCGCAGCGAATTTCAACGCTGACGATGTAAACTGCGGCTGCTTGTCGGGCGTTTGCACTCATTGCTGTTGCCACAACGATTGCGAACGCGATTCCACCCTGAGCGGCCCTCGGAATCGTGGCACCGGCAATAGTTCGCAATCCGATAGGTGCAATTGCCCCATCATGGGGCGGGAATCGGCGGTCGTTGTGACCTCAGTGGTTGCTTCCGACGGATCAAGCCGGCTGCTCGGAACACTCTCAGCCATTGCGCCGGTGCTGATCCCCCGCCAAGCCTCGCCTCGTTTCGCGGACTGTCACGAGCCCGGTCCACCGGCCGACATACTGGACCGATTCGAGCGACTCTTAATCTGATTCTCTTAAGCGCGGCACGCACGTTCGTTCGTGCATCTCCGACCGCGCCGCCCAAACGTCGTTGCTCCGCTCGTGTTTTGCCATGCGCAAAGCCATGTGGATGAAGACGAAAATGGCCAATGCTTGCAGCTTGAGTTTTCTTCCGGCCGTGTTTGTAGGAATCGGCACATTGCCGATTCGAGCTTCTCGGCTTCAAGAGGAAAGGTCCGAACAATTCCCGGCCGGCGATGAGCACGTTGTCGAAACGGCGCACGCGATATTCGTGAACCGACAACTGCAATCGACCTCGCAATCCAACAGACCGTAGGCATTTGAAAATGAGCGACAGACACGACGAATCAACACAGCCTATCGAGCCCTTGAATCCTCCGGGAGAACCACTGGTTCCGCTGGAGCCGAGTCACCCGGCACGAATGAGCATGGGGAAGCGAGCCCGGTTCCTGTTCAAGGTGGTTGAGATCCGCCTGCGGTTCATTCTGATTCTCGTGGCCACGTTCGTGCTGATCGGCAAATGGGACACGATCAAGAACCATTGGGAGAAATGGACTCGCCCCGGCACGAAAGTTGTCCAGGCAAGTTCCGATACGGAATATTTTTGCCCGATGCATCCGTCGGTCGTTCGCGAGTCGCTGGAGCCGGATGGTTCACTACCCAAATGCCCGATCTGCGGCATGCCGCTATCGCAACGGAAAAAGGGAGCAAAGGCGGTGCTGCCGGTGGGTGTGCTCAGCCGCGTGCAGCTTTCGCCCGAACGGATCGAAATGGCCGGCATCAAGACGGCGGAAATCGCTTATCGCCCGCTCGCAAGGAAAATCGAGACCGTCGGGTTCGTCGATTACGACGAAAGCCGCCGGTCGCGGATCGTGACGCGGGTGAGCGGATATATCGAGAAACTATTCGTCGATAAGACGTTCATGAACGTCCAAAAAGGAGAACCGCTGGCGCTGCTTTATAGCCCCGAGTTGTATAGCACGGTGCAGGAGTTGGACCTCGCGCTGGCCCGCGGCACCGCCGACATGATCGAGAGCGGCAAGCAACGGCTGCGGCTGCTGGGAATCAAGCAACCGGAGATCGAAGAGATCGTGGCCCGCGGGCAGATGATTCGGGCGATCAACAGCAAGAATGCGGCCGGCGTCGAATCGGCCCGCGACCGGTTGCGACAACTTGGCATCGCCGATGCCGAAATCGACGACCTCGCGCGCGGCAGGCAAACCGAGCCCGGATTGGTGATCCGTTCTCCAAGCGTCGGACACGTCATCGCCAAGAATATCGAACTGGGCGACCGGGTCGAGCCGGGCACGACGCTCTTCGAAATCGCCGATCTATCGCAAGTCTGGGTCGAGGCCGATGTCTTCGAGCGCGACATTCCGCTGTTGAAAATGGGGCAGACGGTCGAAATCACGGCGGAAGCCCTGCCGAATCAAACGATCACCGGCACGATCATCCTCGTCCATCCGCATCTCGAAACGGCCACCCGCACCAACCGGATTCGCATTCAATTGCCGAATCCGGGCCACTTGCTGCGGCCGGGTATGTATGCCACGGTCAAAATCGACGTGCCATTTGCCGGACTGGAGCCGTACAAAAGCCGGCCCGCGCCGATGCCTCGCGAAGCCAAGCATGCGAGCGACAAGACGTTGATCGCGTTTCAAAAGACTTGCCCCGTGACGGGCAACGAATTGGGGAGCATGGGCGAGCCCGTGCGGCGACAAATCGGGGAGCGCGTTGTGTTTCTTTGTTGCCCTGCTTGCATCGAGAAGTTCGAGCAGTCCAAGGATAAATACCTCGCACAGATCAGCAACGAGTCGAGTGCCGCCCCGAAGGGAGAAGTGCTCGTGGTTCCTGAATCGGCAGTAATCGACACCGGCTCGCAGAAAATCGTTTACATCGAGAACGAGCCGGGTGTTTTCGATGGAATCAGCGTGGAGCTCGGGCCCGAGTCGGATGGCTTCTATCCCGTGGTCAAAGGATTGCGCGCCGGTCAGAGAGTCGCCGCGGCGGGCGCGTTTCTGGTCGATGCCGAGACGCGGCTGAACCCCGCGGCGGGTTCGACCTACCTCGGCGCAAGCGGCGGCCCCGACAACCGCGGCGCGAAACCATAAGCCGGTTGAACGCCAAAGCCTCAAAGCCTCAAAGCCTCAAAGCCTCAAAGCCTTCTGCATGATCGAACGCATCATCGAATTCTCGATACGGAACCGCTTCGTGGTGATCGTGGCCACGCTCGCGATGATCGCAATGGGTGTTTATGCGGTGGTCAACACGCCCATCGACGCGATCCCCGATCTGTCGGAGAACCAGGTAATCGTGTTCACCGATTGGATGGGCCGTAGCCCGCGCGAGATCGAAGATCAGGTCACCTACCCGCTGTCGGTCAATCTTCAGGGCCTGGCGGGCGTGAAAGCGATTCGGGCGTCGAGCGAATTCAATTTCTCGATGATCAATATCATCTTCGACGACAAGGTCGATTTCTATTTTGCCCGCGAACGAGTCTCCGAGCGGCTGGCGCTGGCCAGCACGTTTCTGCCGCAGGGCGTCGTTCCGTATTTGGCGCCGGACGCGACCGCGCTGGGGCAAATCTTTTGGTACACCGTCGAAGGCGAGGGCCAGGACCTTGGCCGCCTCCGCGATATTCAAGATTGGAACGTGCGCTACCAGTTGAACTCGGTGCCGGGCGTGGCCCAAGTTGCGTCGGTCGGTGGTTATCCGATCGAATATCAGATCGACGTCGATCCGCTGAAGCTGCGTGCCTATGGCATCACGCTCGGCGAACTCTATGCGGCCGTCGAGCGCTCGAATTCGTCGGTCGGGGGGCGCGTGATTCACAAGGGCAACGCCGAATATCTCGTGCGCGGCGTCGGCTGGATCAAGTCGAAACGCGACATCGAGCAGATCGTTATCAAGACTCAAGCGGCGACTGGCACGCCGATCACGGTGGCGAATCTGGCCTCCGTCAGCCTTGGGACTCAGTTTCGACGCAGCGTGCTTGAGAAAAATGGGAATGAAGTCGTCGGCGGCGTGGTGATGATGCGCTACGGCGAAAATCCGCTCGACGTTACCCAACGCATCAAACAAAAGATCGTCGAGATCCAGCCGGGATTGCCCGCCGGAGTGCGAATTGTTCCTTTCTACGACCGCACCCGGCTAATTCACGGCGCGATCCACACGCTCTCCGAAGTGCTCACGCACGAAATGATCATCGCCTCGCTGGCCGTGCTGCTAATCCTAATGCACTTTCGCAGCGCGCTGCTGATCTGTCTGACGCTGCCCCTGTCGGTGTTGGTGTCATTCATCCTGATGCGCGCGTTCGGCATCGCGTCGAACATCATGTCGCTTTCGGGCATTGCAATTTCGATCGGCATCTTGGTCGATCAAGCGATCGTGATGGTCGAAAACGCGACGCATCATCTCACCGGCCATTTCGGCGGCCGGCGCGTGACCGGCGATATTCGCGAGCTGGTGATTCCGGCCTGCCGCACGGTGGGGCGGCCGATTTTCTTTTCGGTGATGATCATCCTGATTTCATTCATGCCCGTTTTTGCGCTGACGGGCCAAGAGGGCAAGACCTTTCACCCGTTGGCGTTCACCAAAAGCTTCGCGATGATCGGCGTGGCGATCCTGTCGATCACGCTCGTGCCGGCCCTGATCCCCACATTCATTCGGGGCCGCCTGCGGCGCGAAGAGGAAAGTTGGCTCGTGCGCACGCTGATCGATATCTACAAGCCGGTGTTGAATTGGGCGATGCCGCATCGCAACGTCGTGCTATGGCTGTTCGCGGTGCTGCTGATCCTTGGCGCGGGCCTGTTTCCGCTCAACGCGCTGCTCGGCATTCCCTGGGGCACGGCGTTTCTGATCGTGCTCGCCGTCGTCACGATCGGAACGGTCGCGTTCATCGACGGCCGAAAATGGCAACTGCTGTCGTTCGCGAGCCTCGCGATTCTGGGATTGATCGCTTCCGATTTCCGCAGGATCGGCGAAGAGTATATGCCGCCGCTCGACGAAGGCAGCATTTTGGACATGCCGATCAGCATCCCGCGCGTGTCGGTCACGGAAGCGGCTGACGATCTGAAAGCCCGAGACGCCATGCTGCGGCAGTTTCCCGAAGTCGAGCAAGTCGTCGGCAAGGCCGGCCGAGCGGAAACGCCGACCGATCCGGCTCCCTTGGATATGATTGAAACGGTGGTGAATCTGCGGCCAAAGGAATATTGGCCCAAGCGACATTTGCGTTATCCCGACGCGATCGCTCAGACGGGCATCGTGCTCGCGACCTTGGAAGACCGCAAGTTAATCCAGGCGCCCGCGAGTCCCGCCGACCGCCAGGATTTAATCAACGACGCCGCGATGGCCGCCACCGGTCGGCTCGATACCGCCCTGCGCGGATTGATCCTCGATCGCTATTCGGAGTTCGAACGCCGGCTGGAATTTCAATTGACGCGCGAGTTCATCGCCCACTTGGTGGGAATATGGCGATCCTCCGGCCAGCTTTTGAAGCCGGTTGATGATGCGAAGATCGACCAGCTCGCGCACCAGCTTTCCGCGAAAGCTGGGCCGTGGCTCGCTGCGGGAGCCGCACAAGAAGACGTTAATCAATTGATGCGGCAGCTGGCCGAGGCCCTCGACCAGGAAAAGTTCGTCGATCTGCGCCAGCCAGGTGTAATGAGCCTGCCGCGCGGGCCGATCGCTACGGCTTGGAGCGGCATCGTCGAACAATTGGGCGTCGAACCGGCGACCTTGTTCACGGCGATGCAGCAGTTCGTCCAACAACGCCGCGACCAAGCTTGGAGCGAAATGGCCGGAAGATTGAATTATGAAGTTTTCGATCAGGCAGTCGGTGCGTTCGATTGGTATTGCATCGAAGAGCTGCGCAAAATCGCCGCTGAAAGAGCAGCCGACGGTCATCCGGCTTCCAACACGACGAACAACGGCGTCGCGAAGCAGGCCGGCAAAGGGACCGCGCCAACCGCCGAACTGCAATCGCTCCGCGCCGATTTGGACAAGCGGTTCGGCCGAGGGCTGCTACTTTGGCAGACCTCCAAGGAAGAGTTGGTCAAGGAGATGGACAGCACGATTCAAGTCCCCGGCTGGAGCAATATCTTTACCCAGCCGATCATCAATCGCATCGACATGTTGGCCACCGGGGTGCGAACGATGATCGGGGTGAAAGTGTTTGGGAACAATCTCGACCAGATTCAAAAAGTGTCGCAGCAGGTGGCCGAGGTGCTGCGAAAAGTGCCGGGGGCGGTGGGGGTCGTGCCCGACCAGATCGTCGGCAAGGGCTATCTGGAAATCACGATCGACCGCGGGCGTGCTGCCCGCTACGGCGTGAACGTCGGCGATGTGCAGGATGTGATCGAAGTGGCGCTAGGCGGAAAGCCGATCACGACCACGGTCGAAGGCCGCGAGCGTCATCCGGTGCGGATTCGCTATGCGCGCGATGCCCGCGCCGATGAGGAGCACATCAAGAATCTGTTGATCAATGCCGCCGGCGGGGCCGCGGCGGGCGACGGCGGGGCAGCGATGGACAGCGGGAATTCGGCGAAGGCTGGCATTACCCGCTCGCGGCCGCTGCAAATTCCCTTGGCCAGCGTTGCCGACGTACGGATCGTCGAGGGGCCGTCGGAAATCAAAAGCGAAAACGGCATGCTCCGCGCCTACGTTCAGCTCAACGTCAACACCCCCGATCTGGTCGGATTCGTCGAGCAAGCCCGCCGCCGGGTCGAGCAAGATGTAAAGCTCCCGGTCGGCATGCATTTGGAATGGAGCGGCCAGTTCGAGCACAAACTGCGGGCCGATCGCACGATGCGCTGGGTGATGCCTCTGGTGCTCGTTCTGATTTTCGTGATCTTGTATCTCACCTACAACGATCACGCCGACGCGGTGCTGATGATGATGGCCGTGCCCGAAGCGCTGGTCGGCGGCGTGTTCTTTCTCTGGCTCACGGGGCATAGCTACAGCGTCGCCGTGCAGGTGGGCTTCATTGCCTGCTTCGGCATGGCCACCGAAACCGGCATCATCATGCTCGTTTATCTGCGCGAAGCGATCGAGCGCCGCGGCGGTCTGGAAAACATCGCCTCGCTCGACGAACTAAAACAAGCCATCGTGGAAGGGGCCGTGCACCGCCTGCGGCCAAAGCTGCTCACCGAAGGCGTGGCGATTGTCGCCTTGGCGCCGATGCTCTGGGCATCCGGCACCGGCCATGAAGTGTTGTCGGCGATGGCGGCGCCGGTGCTTGGCGGGCTGCTAATCTCCGACGAAGTGGTCGATCTATTCCTCCCCGTGCGATTCTATTGGGTGCGCCGCCATCGCTGGCTCGGGCTGCACAGTAAATCGAATTCAACCGGAAGTAACCGCGAATCGGTGTGAAACGTCTCGCGCGGGTGCCACTGCTGACTGGTCCAGGACGAGCCAGCAGTGGCGCCATTTGAATGAACGCTGTGAAATTCTGAAGCGACTCTTGCCCAACCGGTAGCGGTGGCTGAAATTAGGGCCCAGACTCCATACGATCAAGTCGACCCGACTGTCCCCGGCGTAGGAGGTTGACCATTGGACGGACAAAGGGCGGAAAAACTCGTGCTCGGATTGACGCTGCCGCCGGATTCTCAGGCGCGGGCGGCGGACGTTCGCCGCGCGCTCGGGCTTACTTATATCACGTTGACGTGGATGACCGTCGAAGGCGCTGCGTCGTTGATCCTCGGACTTGTATCAAAAAGCTTGCTGCTGGAAGCGTTTGGCATCGATAGCGCTATCGAGCTATTCAGTGCGGGCGTTTTGCTATGGCGCCTAAGAGCCGAATCCAGCAGGAGGGCGACGGCGTCGAGGGTCGAAACTGTCGAGAGGCGAGCCTCGAAACTCGCAGGTTATGCGCTGCTAATGCTTGCGATCTACGTGTTGCTGGCGTCGGCACATTGCCTCTTCATCAGCCGACCGACAACGGACACGCGCGAGAGCATCTGGGGAATTATCATCGGACTCACAGCGACGGTCGGCATGCCAATCTTGGCCGGCCACAAGCTGAAAATCGCTGCTCGCTTGAACTCGCGGGCGCTACGCGCCGACGCAATGGAGGCGATCACCTGCGGATACCTCTCAATGGTGTTGATCGCCGGCTTGGCGGCGACATGGCTGTTGAACTGGTGGTGGCTAGACAGTGTGGCGGCCCTCGCCTTGGTTCCGTTTCTTATCAGGGAAGGTCGCGCGGCGATTCAAGGAATAGACTGCTGCGACGGTTGCCACAAATCCGTACGATAGAAAAATAGGCAAGCGATGCCGGCGGTGCCACTGCTGGCTTATCCGGGCTTGTCCACGAGTGCCGACCCACCGAGCGGCGCACCCTGCCGGACGAGCCAGTAGCGGTAAGCGGCGACCAACCAAGCGACGACGATCACTGCGCCGTCCAGCCGCCGTCGACGAAGAGCGTCGTGCCGGTGACGAACGATGAGGCTGGCGAAGCCAAAAAAAGCGCGGCTCCCGTGATCTCATGCAGTTCGCCCCAGCGGCCCATCGGAATTTTGGAAACGAACGCGGCATACTTCGCCGGATCCGCCAATAGCGGCTTGTTCATGTCCGTGGCAAACGGGCCCGGACAGATCGCGTTGACGGTCACGCCTTTGCCGGCCCATTCCAAGGCCAATGTCCGCGTCAGGCCCAGAATGCCTGCCTTCGACGACGCGTAGGGCGTTCGCTCCGGCAAACTGACCACCGACATGATCGAGCCCAGTTGAATCAGCCTCCCCCAGCCGCGCTCGGCCATCGCCGGGCCAAATCGCCGAGCGAGCAAGAACGGCCCTTTCAGATTCACATTCAGCACCGTATCCCAATCGGCCTCGCTGATGTCCCCAACCGGATTGCGGATATTCACTCCGGCGCTATTGACGAGGATATCGATCGGCCCGTCTTTCGTCGCTGCTTGGTAAAGCCGATCGACGTCGCCGGCGAGCGAAATATCCGCCGCGATCGCCGTCGCCGTTCGTGCGGTCGATCCGCGGATCGCACGGGCAGCCGATCCACAATCGTCCGCAGTGCGGCTGGTGATCACGATATCCGCACCGGCTTGGGCCAAGGCCGTCGCAATCGTGCGGCCCAATCCTTTTGAACCGCCGGTGATCAAAGCGCGACGGCCTTCGAGGCGAAATAGATCAAGGACGCTGGTTGTGGGTGCGTTGGGCATGGGAAGGGAGGAGTCAGGGGACAAAGGTCAGAGGATTTGAAAGAATGGGGCAGAAACGAAGACCCAGAAAAAAGACGATTGCAGTTCGCTCGCGCGTCACTCGTCCCTCGTCCCTCGCCCCTAAATTCACTTCGCGGTAAAACCGCCGTCCATCATGAGGATTGAGCCGGTGAAAAAGCTTGCCAGATCGCTGGCCATGTACGTGAAAAACGACGCCACTTCGTCGGCCGACGCGATGCGGCCGATCGGATGGTTGCCGCGGAGCATGGCCCAGAATTTTTCCGGATCGCCCGACTCCGCTGCCGATTTGTAGACGATCGGCGTATCCACAGTTCCGCAGCCAATCGCGTTGACGCGGATGCCATAGGGCGCATATTCAATCGCCATTTGGCGAGTCATCTCGTGGAGCGCGCCCTTGGACGGACCATAGGCTCCCTGCCCAGGAATGCCCACCTGGCCCGATATCGAGCCGGTGTTCAGGATCACTCCCGATCGCTGCCGCATCATTACGGGCACGACATGCCGGGCCGCCCAGAACACCGCCTTCACGTTCACATTCATCACCGAATCCCATTCCTCGGGCGTGTGCTCATGGAGCGGCTTGACCAGCGCGATGCCGGCATTGTTCACCAGCACATCGATCGAATCGAATGCCGCGAGCGCGGTGCGCGTGAATTCCTCGGCCGTTTGCCCGATGGCCACGTCGCCACGGACATATCGCAGCCGCGGATCGCCGGCCAACATCGCCAGTGCGTCGGGAGGATCGCAAATATCGACCGCGACCACGCCCTTCGCTTCAGCGGCGAGGTACTTTAGCACCGTCGCCAGCCCGATGCCGGAGGCAGCGCCCGTCACAATCGCGGTTTTTCCGGTCAGTCGCACGTTCATGTCGGATTGCCAATTTTAGTGCGGTGCGTCCTTCGCTTCCACGATGCCCATCACTCGAATCGGATCGCCGAAATGGAATGCGCGGGAAACATGCGACTCGCGCCTCCCACGTTGGCCTCGTGCTTCCACAGGCTGTGCCGCGGCACGATGGCACTCGGTTTTTCGGCCGTGTTCACCGCATCCATCGGACCCGACAGCTCGGTTACTTCCGCAGTCGGTTTCGCGGCGGAGAATCCGGCGACGCGGATTTCCGTGGCGGCTTCTTTTTCACCGGGATTCACGACCAGCAGCACGAGCGTTCGGCCATCGGCGCTGCGGGTGGCCACGGCATGCAACTGCTGTTCGCTCCCGGAAATATCGCACTGCACCACTTGCGGCTCGAAATTTCTCGAAAGGATTTGCGTCAGATAACCGGGCGGCTGGAGCCAAGCCTGCGACGGATTGAGAAACAGCAGGCCCTGATCCCAACCGTTGTTGTTTTGCTTGTCGGGCTGAAGGCAATTCGCGGTGGTGACGATTGGCAGCCGGCCGTCGCGCTCGATCGCCAGCGTGGCCAGCGCGTTGGCCAAGGCCCGCTTGACCGCGTGATTGCCGGAATTAAATTCGAACACCACGACTTTGTGCTTTGCTCCATCGGCGATCTTGTCGAGAGCGTCGGCGAAAGAAAACATTCCGCCCAGCGAGGCATTGAACTCGACCGGATGATCCGTGTCCACGTGCACATCGAACCACACTTCGCAGCCATGCTTCTTTGCGAAGCGAAGAATACGCTCGTGCGCGGCAAGGCTCGTGATGCGCGAAGCTGCCCCGCCGAATTTCATCGGATCGCGGATCGGCTTGCCGTAAGCAAAATCGCCGACGACCAGGATGACCTGTGGGTCTTTGGCCCATATCGCCGCGGCGAGCGACTCGAATCGCCCGGCATATGTATCATCGACGCGCTCTTCATTACCCAACTCGATGTAGGGCAATCGGTAGGGCCCCGCGTGGCCATCGGCGACGCGCTTGCGTCCCCAGGGACTATCTGCGGGCGCCTTGGCATACTCGATGAAGTCGGCCATGTCTTGCGGAGATTCGTCGATGTTGAAATCGGGAACGTATTCGAAGCCCGCCGCCTCACAGAAATTGATGAAATCGGGTACAGCCCAGCCGTTCGATGAATAGGGATACCACGTGCCTGAATAGGGCGGTCGCCGGTCGCGCGGGCCGATCATCTGCTTCCAGCGATAGTTGGGACTATTGACCATCGACCCGCCGTAGCGGAGAACCGTGATGCCTTGGTTGATCAGCCCTTCGGCAACATCACGGCGCACCGGCAGGCCTTTGAACCGTCCCCAATCGCCGGGTTGCAGCAGCGCGTAGCCGAGCGTCACGCTGCCGGGCTGCTTGAGCTTTAGCGAAAACCGTCCTGAAATATCACTGTCCGCCGGCTTCATGGAAAGTTCGACGCGTTGCCATTCTCCTTTGCCGGTAAGCGGCAACGTCTGCTCGGCGAAGGTGCGTGTTCCATCGCGGCTTTCCAGCGCCGCGAAAAGCGTGGTCGGCTTATCCGCGCGAACCCAAACGTGCCCCTCGTATTCCTTGCCGGCAACGAAGTTCATTCCCCAATGATTCAGGCCCTCGTTCGCGATGCCAACCTCGCCGTCGCCCGAAGCGAAGGTCATTTGTTGCGATTGAGCGCCGATGAATGGCCGCTGGCGGACGATGGCGAACCGCCCGCTGGCGGCGCCATGCGAGAATGATCTCCACATACGGCTGACGATCGGCGCGGCGGGGCCATTTCCGGCGGCCGGAACCGGAGGCGGCTCTTGAAAGCTCTCGCCGAAGATCATCTGGCTGTAGATGCCGCCGTAGATTTCATGGTTCACGTCTTCAATGCAAGCGCCGGTCAGATGCCGCGAGACAGAGTGCAACACATGATCTGCCCGGATATCGATCGTCGTTTGTTGGGCAGCGACCGTTGCAGCAGCGACCGTTGCAGCAGCGACCGAGACCGACGCCAGCGCCAGAATGCAAATGAAACGAAATCGCGATAACCGATCGCGATATGCAAAAATAAGAAGGGTTGCCATCGGATTTTAGCTGCGGAGGAATTTACGCGGAGGTGGCTGTTTTCAATCTTGATCGGCGCTATTTCGATGCTTGCCACGGCGTCGTGCCGCCGATTTGAATCTGCTTGCGGAGCAGGGCGTCGAGCTTCGCGCGGACTTCGCCGTTCTTGCCGGCCAAGTTTGTCGATTCGCGCGGATCGTCTTTCAAATTGTAGAGTTCGAGCGGCGCGAAAGGGCTGTCTTGCAGAAGTTTCCAATCGCCGAGCCGCAACGCATCGATCGTCTTTCCGCCGTAGGCCGGGCCTCCTTCGCGACGGACGAAATAGTCGAACCGCCGCGCCCTGGGCTCCGCTTCGCCGAGAAACGTCGGCAGCAGGCTGACTCCATCGATCCCCGCGGGTGGCGAAACTTCGGCCACGGCCAGTGCGGTGGGGAACATGTCCATCGTCAGCGCGACGTGCGGGCTGGTGGAACCGGGTTTGATCCGTGCCGGCCAGCGAGCGGCGAACGGCACCCGCAAGCCGCCTTCATACATGTGTCCCTTGTCGGCCCGCCACGGGCCATTGTTCGCGCCGTTGGCCAGTACGCCGCCGTTGTCGGAATTGAACATCACGAGCGTATTGTTCGCCAAGCCGGTGTTGTCGAGCGTCTCCAACACACGGCCGATGCCGGCATCGAGATGCTCGATGAGCGCCACCAGCCGAGCGCGCTTCGCCGACATCTGCGGCTCGCGCTGTTGCACTTTCGCGAGCCATTCGGGCGGCGGCTGGATCGGATCGTGCGGGGCGTTGTAGGCCAAATAAAGAAAGAATGGCTGTTCGCTCTTGGCCTGCTTCTCGAGGTAATGGCAGGCCCAAGCGGTAAACACGTCGGTGGCATGTCCGGCCGGGCTGACGGTCTCGCCGTTGTGCCGCATGAAGTTGTAGCCGTGGCGCAGATGGGTCCAGTAGTCGTCCATCATGTCGCCTAAAAAACCTTCGAACAGGTCGAAGCCGCGTTCGTTCGGCGTGTTGGGCGGCGAAATGCCGAGATGCCATTTGCCGATGATCGCCGTGCGATAGCCGGCCGGCTTCAGTAGCGTCGGCAAGAGCACCGCTCGGGAGGAGAGAGAGCCCCACGAATCGTCCGGATCTTCTTCGCGGATCACGCCCGGCACGCCGACACGATCGGGATAGCAGCCGGTCAACAGTGCGGCCCGAGACGGAGAGCAGACGCAACTATTGGCGTAGAAATTCTCGAGCGTCATGCCTTCATGGAACAGGCGGTCGATATTCGGCGTGCGAATGTCTTTGGTGCCGAACGCGCTGTAATCGCCGCGCCCCTGATCGTCGGTGAGAATGATCAGAATATTCGGCGGCCGCTTTGTGGTTTCAGCGGCGGGACAGTTTCTGCCGCGCAGAACACAACACAGCAGCATGGCAAGCGCGATCACGCCCGCCCGAATTGATGCACCACGAGTCACGCCGCCAGCCGTATCGCGCATCGATCAATCCCCTGAACCCCCGTTGGAAATTCCAGCACTTGCACCTGTATAACCCACAGACTACACAGTCTCACCTAGCAAATTCCAGTGGTTTGCGATTTTGATCCGATGCCAACTTCCGCGAACCAACCGGCCTCCGGGGGCGTCTGGTGTAGTGTCTCACGCAGACCGCGTTTTATCGCTTCAGCACTTCTCGACGGTAATTTTGCAGGGACGGCCACGAAGGCTAACCGCAGAGCCACGGAGCACGAAGACACGAATTCTTTGTAAGGAGCGACGAAAAGCGCCTTTATCGTAGTAGGCACACTCCATGTGCCGTCGGCGCGGCGCGCCGCGACGCGCACAGAGCAGCGCGGACGGCACACGGAGTGTGCCTGCTACGTTCGTTGCGGCGCCGCCGCTCGGTGACCCAGTAATTTGAAAAAAGCCGCCGCGCGAGCCGAATAAGACCCGAATGTATTTCGTTCGCTCATTCGAAAGGCCGCGAATCATGGCCCTTGCGCAAAGTGTTCTTGGCGATGAAGACCGACCCTGCCCGCACTGCCGCGTTCCTTTGCCGGCAGTTGTCGAACGTTGCGTGCGGTGCGGCCGACGCATGGCGTTTGACGAAGGCAAGCGAAATGCAATTTACAGGCTTGGCAGGCTTGGATTCTCGACCGCTATCAGCCCGCGCGACGAAGTGACGATGATTCGGCCCGTCTACACGCCGTCGATCGGGGATGACGGAGTCGAAATTGTCGTGAACTACCTGCTAACGATCGGGACAATACGAGAAGCGTCTTTTTGCCGAACCCGGATAACGGATGCGGCACTTCCGATAATCGCGAAGCTGACGTCGGTGGAAGTGCTGAGAATCATCCACACGAACGCCACCGCGGAAGGACTGAAACACTTGCAGGCGCGTTTGCCGAACTGCCGGCTAGAGACATAGCTGCTCGGCGACCTTCTCAAGCGGGGCGCACTCGAACGTCGGCTGGAGAGTCGGCGTCGCGCCCGGCGCTATCCGAGCGCGGCGAGGACTTGATCTTTCGTGGCCGTCCAGCCGACGATTCCCGCCTGGGCACGAACCATGGCCAGCGTCGATTGCTTGAATTCGGGAAAATAGCTTTCCGTGGCATCTTCGACCAGCAGGCACTCATAGCCGCGGTCGTTCGCTTCGCGGATCGTCGTTTGCACGCACACCTCGGTGGTCACGCCGGTGATCAAAAGATGCGTGATGCCGCGGCGGCGGAGTTCTTCGCCGAGCGGCGTGGCGTGAAACGAGCCCTTGCCCGGCTTGCGGATGACAAGTTCGCCCGGCAGCGGCGACAGGTCGGCGACGAAATCGTTGCCGGGCTCGCCGTCGATCAGAATTCGGCCCATCGGCCCCGGATCGCCAATCCGCAGGGGGCCCGGGCCGCGGCTGCGCTTTGCCGGCGGGCAGTCGGAAAGATCGGGCTGATGGCATTCCTTGGTGTGGATCACGGTGAGGCCCAGGCGGCGAAATGTGTGCAATAATTCGGCCACCGCCGGAATGATCGGCGTCAGCAGGCCGACGTCGTTGCCCAGCGCCGCGCCAAATCCGCCCGGCTCGACGAAGTCGCGCTGCATGTCGATGATCACTAGCGCAAGTTGCTCGGGCGCGAACGTGTAGTCATACGGTTGCGCGTGGATGGTTGGCATGGGGCTCCAATCAATGTCCGGCCATGTGGCGGCCGATCACTTGACGGTCGGCCTGTTGGATCGGCGTTTCGTATACGATCTTGCCGTCGGAAATAACCAACACACGATCCGCCAGTTCCAAAATTTCGTCGAGATCTTCCGACACCAAGAGCACTGCGGCGCCGCGATTCCGGGCTTGCATGATTCGAGATCGAATCTCGGCGACGGACTTGAAATCTAGCCCGAAACAGGGATTCGCCGCGACGAGCACATTCACATCGCCGGCCAATTCGCGGGCCAATACGGCGCGCTGAATATTGCCGCCGGAAAGGGTGCGGATCGGCAGCGTCGGCCACGGCGGACGAATGTTGAAACGGTTGATCAGATCGATGGCTCGGTTGCGGATGGCTCGATCCTTGAGGAACCAGCGGCCCCAAACCAGCGGCTCGCGGTCGAAATGCCGGAAGGCGAGATTTTCAGCCGTGGTCATATTGCCCACGCAAGCGTTTTGCAGGGGCATTTCCGGCAGCACGTGAAAATCATGGGCGTGAATTTCATCGCGCGTGGCCCGATACGCCTTGCCGTTGACGATGATCTCGCCGCCGCCGAACGCCCGCTGCCCGCCAAGCACTTGCACCAGCTCGCGCTGCCCGTTGCCCGACACTCCGGCCAAGCCGACGATTTCGTGCGGAGCGACCGCCAGATCGATGCCCTCCAGAGCGGGCAAACCGGTGTCGTCGTCGGCCCTGAGGCCGATGATTTGGAGCAGCGGGCCTTTCTTGCTGCCATTGCCGTTGACATTTTCACGCGTTGCCGGCTCGGGGAGCGTGGCCGATCCCATCATCATTTGGGCCATCGATTTCGGATCGAGATCGCGGACCAAACCTTCGCCCATGAATTTGCCGTGGCGCAACACGGTGACTTCGTCGCAAAACGTCATCACCTCGCGGAACTTATGCGTGATCATCATCACGCTCACTTTCCCCTCGTTGCACATGCCGCGAACCATGGTGAGCATTTCGTCGGCTTCTTGCGGCGTCAGCACGGAAGTCGGCTCGTCGAGAATCAGGATTTTGCGGTGCAGGTAGAGTTGCTTGAGCAGCTCGGCCTTCTGTTTTTCGCCGGCCGAAAGGTCCCGCACGACCGCTTTCGGGCTGACGCGAAACGGCATCGTGTCCATGAAGGCGGCGAGCTTTTCGGTCTCTCGCCTCCAATTCACGACCATCGGCACGTGTTCTTGCGACATGACGATGTTTTCGACCACCGTCATGTTTTCGACCAACGTGAAGTGTTGGTAGACCATGCCAAGGCCGAGCGAATGGGCATGCCGCGGGCCTTTCAATTCGACTGCGCTATCGCCGACATGCACCGAGCCGGTGTCGGCGTGGTAAACGCCCATGATGCATTTGACGAGCGTGCTTTTTCCCGCGCCGTTTTCCCCCAGCAGCGCCCGGAAGCAGCCCGGCCGCAGATTCAGCGACACGTCGGAGAGGGCTTGCAACGCTCCGAACCGCTTCGATAGCCGCCGGGCTTCCAGGTAAGGCGGCGCGGCGCCGTTGCCGTTGGCGTGCGGGCTGCCGAGAAAGGGTTCTCGTAACGAAGCGGCTTTCCCGTTGATTTTCCCATTCGTTTTCTCGAGGGCCGCGGTCGGGCTGAGGGCGGTCGGGGTCATGGCAGTACCTCCAAAAGGGCTCGCGAGGGAGCGACGGCGCCGAAAACGCCTCCCTGCATGGTGATCATTTTCAGGGCTGCCCGATGGTTGCCCAGGTCGGTTGCGCCGCAGCAATCTTCCAGCAACAAGCATTCGAAACCGCGATCGTTGGCGTCGCGCATCGTGGTATGCACGCAGACGTCGGTGGTGATGCCGCTGAGAATCACGTTTCTGATCCCGCGGCGATGAAGCAGCAGTTCAAGATCGGTGGCATAGAAAGATCCCTTGCCCGGCTTGTCGATGATCGGCTCGCCGGGCTCGGGGGCCAATTCCGCAATGATCTCCCAGCCCGGTTCGCCGCGCACCAATATTCGCCCGCACGGCCCGGGATCGCCGATCGCCGCGCCGATGCGTTCCGACCGCCAGCGCTTGTTCGCCGGCAAGTCCGACAGATCGGGGCGATGGCCTTCGCGAGTGTGGATGATCGTGTAGCCTTTGGGACGCAGGGCGGCGAGCACGCGGCGGATCGGCTCGATGGGAGCGCGAGTCAGCGAAAGATCGTAGCCCATCTTGTCGACGTAGCCGCCTTTGCCGCAGAAGTCGATCTGCATGTCGATCACGATCAGCGCCGTGTTGCTTGGTTGCAAATTGCCGTCGAACGGCCAGGGATAGGGATTCGCATCGACGTGGACGCTGTCGTAGGCGCGAGTCGAATCGACGTCTTGAATTGCGCTGTCGCTTTGCATTGGGCGTTCATTTTGAATTGTGCTCATCGTATTCTCCGCTTGAGCTCGACCGAAAAATAACTTCCGTTTTTAGCCCCTCAGCCTGCCCTCTCCCGCGAGGGGAGAGGGCGTTGCCGAGAAGTAGTTTTTCGGTCGATCCTTAGCTCACCATTCCCAATTCGGCCGGCGCGCCGGCCAAAGCCCGCGCTCGCGAGCAGGACAGCACCATGATCACCAACGTGAGGATGTAGGGGGCCGCGTTCCACAAGTAGCCCGCGGCGGAAGTTGCCAGCCCCACGCCTTGCAGGGCCACGCCAATTGATCCCGCCCCGCCGATCAAGAGCGAAGCCCAAAGGCAATTGATCGGCTGCCAGCGGGCGAAGATCACCAGGGCCACGGCCATCAACCCTTGGCCCGAGGAAATCGATTCGGTCCATGCGCCGGGATAGTAGAGCGATAGATAGCTGCCGGCCACGCCCGCAAACACTCCGCCGATGGTCGTGGCGATCAGCCGCGTGCGATTGATCGAATAACCCATCGCGGTTGCGGCAGCGGTGTTTTCGCCCACGAGTCGGACGACCATGCCCCAGCGTGTGTTCTTCAACATCCATGCCATTGCCGGCGCCAGCAGCAGGCCGATGATGAACAGGGCGTTGATCTGCAGGGCCGAACGGACCTGCGGAATCGCCGACCAAGCCCCAAGCTCGAACGACGGCAGTTGCGGCGCGCTCGGCTGAATGTAGGGCTTGCCGAGATAGGCGGCCAAGCCGATACCGAACACCATCATTGCGATCCCGACGGCGACGGAATTGACCCTTGGCCGATTGCAGATCAATGCATGAATCGCGCCGAAAAGTGCTCCCACCGCGCCGGCCGCAAGAACGCCGACCCAAGGCGAACCGGTTTTGTAGCTGATGGCATAACCGGCCATCGCTCCCATCACGAGCGTGCCTTCAAGGCCGAGATTCACCCGGCCGGATTTCTCCGTGAGGCATTCGCCAAGGCTGACATACAAATAAGGCGTGCCGACGCGAATCGCGCCGCCGAACACCGCCAACGGAATCGACCAGTTTCCAAGATCGGTCATACAGTGACGGGCTCCGCGACAACGTGGGGCGGCGCCGGCGGCGGCGGCGGGGTTGCCGCAGCCGCGGCGGCCGTGCTGATCTGGAAGACCTTCATCCGGCCGTAAAGTGTTTCAAACAGCAAGATCGTTACAAAAATAATGCCCATCAGAACCTTGACCGAGGCGTCGGGCACTTCGAGGCGGCGTTGCAAGATGCCGGATGCGGCATTCAGCCCGCCGAATAGAATCGCCGCGGGGATAATCGCCAGCGGGTTGTGCCGCGCGATAAACGACACGAGGATCCCCGCGAATCCGTAACCCGCGGCCATCAGCGCGGCATTCGCCTGCATCTGAATCGCGGAAATTTCGACCGCCCCAGCCAAGCCGGCCGCCGCGCCGCCCAACAGACAGGTGATGAAGATCAGCCGTCCCACGGGAAGCCCAGCCCCTTGAGCCGCACGGACATTGCCGCCCACCATCCGCACGGCGAAACCGAATGTCGTATATCGCATCAGGATGAAGCCAAAGATGCAAAACACGATGCCAAACGCCAACCCCCAGTGCACCGAGCCGAACATATTGCCCAACACCGCGGCCGCCGGAATCGGATACGTCGACGGCTTGTTCAAACTGGCCGGGTCGCGCATCGGCCCTTCCACGAGATAGGAATAAACATCGATCGCCACATAAGCCACAAGCAAGCTGGAGATCGTTTCGTTCACCCCGCGCCGGTCGCGCAACACTCCCACGCCGGCAATCAGCAGCCCGCCGACGACCATTCCTGCGACCATCATGCAGGGCAGGATGACAAACGCCGGAGCCGAATGCAGCGCCAGGGCCGTGCCTGCCGCGGCCAACCCGCCGAGAACCAACGCCCCTTCGCCGCCGATGATGATGAGCCCCAGCCGGGCGGGCAAGGCCGTGCAAAGCGCGGTCAGAATTAGCGGAGCGGCCCGTGTCAGCGTGTCTTGCCATGAGGTCGAACTACCGAACGCGCCGAGATACATGTAGTAGTACAAATCGGTGAGCGAAACATGGGCGAAAGCGACCATGAACGCTCCGAACAACACCAACGAAGTCACGAGCGCCGCCACGGTGATCGTCAACGTCTCCGCCATTCCACGCCAATTCATAACGACATTCCCGATTTGGTTGGACGCCCGACGTTGTCCTAGACGGATTGGCGACGATCCTGGCCGCCACCGGCCAAAAGCGCCACGGGCAGCCAGACGCTGCCAGTGGCACACCTTTGGCGCTCACGACTTCTTAACTTCCATCGCGGGGTCTATTTTTCCGCTTTCACGCCATCGACAAAGTAGTCCATCTTGTCGAGCTCCGGATCGCCCGACGGATATCCGGTGCCCGCCGGAATCACTTCTTTTCCGGTGTTATCTTTTAGTGGTCCTTTGAAGATCACGAAACCGCCATCCATGAATTTGGCCTTTACCGCGTCGGCATCCTTCTTCGTGGCGTCGTCGACCGGAGCGCCGTAGGGAGACATCTTCACGATCCCCGCCTTCAACCCACCCCGAAGATTGCGCGGCTCGATCTTCTTGCCGGCCTTCACTTCGTCGACTTCGTCGGTGTAGACCTTTTCCCAGTTCCATTCGGCGCCGGTGAGATAACCCTTGGGGCAAAGTTTGGCTTGGCTGCAATGGTAGCCGCAGAAGTAGATGCCATGCTTTTCCGCCGTTTCCGCGATCACCTTCGGGCTATCGACATGGCAGGTCAACACGTCGACGCCTTGATCGAGCAAACTGTTGGCGGCCTCGGCTTCTTTGACCGGCATCGACCAATCGCCGGTGAAGATCACCGTGCAAGTGACATCGGGATTCGCGCTTTTGGCGCCCAGTTCGAAGGCGTTGATGTTCTGCCGCACCTGCGGAATCGGCTTGGCGGCGATGAAACCGAGCTTCTTGGACTTTGTCGTCTTCCCGGCCACGATGCCCGAAAGATACTCGCACTCGTAAATGTTGCCGAAATAGGTGTAGACATTCGTCGGCATCCCCTCTTCCCAACGGCCGCCGCAATGCAAGAAGGTCGTTTCGGGGAACTCCTTGGCGGCGTCGAGCACATAGGGCTTGAAATAGCCGTACGAAGTCGGATAGAGCATCTTGACGCCGTCGGTGTTGATCATGCTCTTCATCGTTTTCGTAATCGAAGCATCTTCCGCGACTCGTTCTTCCTCGACCACCTTGACGCCAGGAATTTTCTTGACTGCGTCGGCGCCGATCGCATGAGCCTGGTTGTAGCCGTAGTCGTCTTTCGGCCCAACAAAAACAAAACCGACCATCAAATCGCCGGACGAACCCGAAGGGCCTTTACTGCCGCAGCCGCTCAATCCCGAAATCGCCAACGACACGCCGAGCAACGCGCACAACAGCCCGCGAAAATTACGAACCATGCATGCTCCCTTTCAAGAAATAAAAGTTGAATCGGACCGCGAAGGCTCGTGAGCCTGTTGATCCCTGAAGTTCCGCCAGCCGCCAAAATCGGTGATGTCGCGGGCAGTCGCGGCGGCGAACGACTCGCATAAAAATCCTTTCACCATCTCGCCATCGGCAAGCTCCACCGTCCCGATCGCCAGCGGCGGAGCCACCGAAGCCACAAGCCTGCCGAATCCTTCCACGGGCATGTCGAAGATTTCCAAATCCACCGCTCCCGGCCGAGCGTCGTCGCGCAGCAGGCCAGGCCGAGGCGGCTTCAAATCCAAAAAAGCCATGAAGCGATATTGCGCCGCCGAGCGACAGGAGCGCACGAACCGGCCTCCCCAACGCAGCAAATCCTCGTGCAACGGTTGGCCGCGCAAATGGGCGCCGGCAACCGCCACGCGCACATGATCCGCCGCGCACGCTTGAGATGGCACGGAGTGTGTCCTCCTGAAATTCGAACTGGGCGCTTTCGAGTTGGGCAAATTCGAATCGAGCGGATGTGAGTTGCCTTGCGACGCCAAGCTTGATCGGACAATCGCCGCCACACCCTGCGGACGCAATCGGTTGCCAGTCGCACCGAGTGGCAAATCGGTTGCCCGTTGCCATCGGGCTCCAAAGCGGCACAGTTCCAGCTCTCGGCCGGCGGGAGCAATAACGGTGATGCCGTGGGGAAGCCCGTCCGGCGTAAATCCCGCGGGAAGCGCGATGGCCGACAGCTTGAGCAGGTTGACGAAGTTCGTATAAAATCCGAGCCGCCCGCTCCAAGCGACCGAATCGTCCTGCACCTCGGCCAATTTCGGCAGCGTCGGCATCGTGGGGACCACGAGCAGGTCGGATTCCCGGAAAATCACGTCGCACAGCGGACGGAGTGATTCCAAGCGATGGCTGGCACGAAAATAATCGATGGCCGAATATTGGCTCCCCGCTTCGAGCACCTCGCGTGTAACCGGATAAACATCCGACCAATGGCTGCGCAAAAAGTGGCCCAGTGTCGCCAACCGCTCGGCCAGCCACGGCCCCTTGTAGAGCATCGAGGCCACGTCGCGCAGCGGCTGAAAATCGATCTCCGCGCGAACTCCGCCTAGCGACTCCAATCGCCCGATCGCTTGCTGAAACGCGTTTTGATGTGCTTCGTCGCCGAAGAATTCGAGTTGCTCCGGCCGTGGAACCGCAAACCGCGGCGAAATCGCCTCCGCCGCCCCATCACAGCCCATGCCCGCGCCGGCAATGCCCTCCATGCCATCGAGGGCGCTACGGCCGCGCGCCACTTGCAACGTGGCCCAGGCGTCTTCCGCGGTCAGGGCGAAGATCGCAACGCAGTCGAGCGAGCGGCATGCGGGAACCATTCCCTCCGCACTCAACGCCCCAATCGTCGGTTTGAGTCCCACGATGTTGTTGCAGGCGGCCGGAACCCGCCCCGACCCGGCCGTATCGCTCCCCAGCGCAAAACACACGAGTCCACGAGCCACCGCAGCCGCCGATCCCGAACTCGATCCGCCCGAAATCCTGCTCGAATCGAACGCATTCGACACCGCGCCATACGGGCTTCGATCGCCCGCCAGGCCGGTGGAAAACTGATCCATATTCGTCTTGCCGACAAAAATCGCGCCGGCCGCCATCAGGCGGGCAACGACCGGGGCAGAACGCTCCGCGACATAGCGATACGCCGCGCAACCGGCAGTCGTCGGATAACCGGCGACGTCGATATTGTCCTTCACGGCAAACGGGACACCATACAGCGGCAAGGAGTTCCTCTCTTCCGAGCGGTGTTCGACTGCCTGAGCCTGAGCCAATAATTCCTCAAGGCCCAGCAGATGAATCCAGATCGCCGAATCGCGCGACGCTACAAGCCCGTTCCACAGATGATGGATCACCTGAGTCGGCGAGGTTGCACCGGATCGATAACGATCCGCGAGCGAAAATAAGTCAAGGCTGAAGGATTCCGCCGCCTGGCACTCCAACGCACCCATCTCCGAACGGTTTAGAATAACGGCAGTCGAATTGGCCCCCAAAATGAATTGGCCGCATCAAGGGATCCCCTACCGAAGGCAGGTCGGCCCTTTTCGCAAGCTATATGCCAACCTCGCGCGGCATGATGCGGATTGATGCTACGCGAGGCCGCGACCTGCCTGATTGCTAACTTCTAAATCATTTACTGTATTGCACTTAGAAAGCCATTTGGAATAGTGCAAGCATTTTACGTCGGCGCCTCTGGATAATGCTTCGCCTATCCCAAACATGCCTTGAACAGTGGCAAGCACGCGCGATCCTTATGCAAGAGGTCGTGCAGAACAACGGTCAGGTTGGCAGGCGATGGCTGACCGTGGTTCGCCAGAAACTTTGCTCTGCTTCAGGGTTAGGAGAGGCAAGGGGGGCATGCCGACCGTTTGTTCAGGAGGGAGATGTCTGGGCGGCACTACATTTGCATTGGCCGTCGCATTTTGCTACGACACCCATTACCACTCAGCCGATCTGCAAATCGCGATTAGATGAGTCTGTTTCTGGCAAAACAGACCGCTCCCACCGCGTACACGTCACAAAATCACGATCTCAAGGCGGCGGCTCCGGCCGTAATTCTCGGATGATGGATTTCAGCACCTATCACCAGGGCTCGGCTTACGACGAAACGTTTATTGACGGCGGCAACCCCCGGCCAAGGTGCGAGCCGCTGGTTCGCCGGCTGCAATCGCTGACCCTCGCCGAACTGCAGCGCCATCAAAAGGCGGCCGACGGCGCTCTCTGGAATATGGGCATCACGTTTAACGTGTATGGCCATGAAGCCGGCCTCGAAAAGGTGTGGCCCTTCGATATTCTGCCGCGCATCGTCGGCGGCGAAGAATGGCCGCAAATCGAGCGCGGATTGCAGCAGCGGATTCGTGCGCTGAACCATTTCGTGCAAGACATCTATAATGGCCGCAAGATCTGCCGCGACGGCGTCGTGCCCGAAGAACTCGTCGCCACGGCCAAAACGCTCCGCCCGGCGTGCAACGGCATGACGCCTCCCGAAGGTGTTTGGTGCCATGTCACGGGCACCGATCTGGTTCGCGATCGCGATGGCCAGCTTTATGTGCTGGAAGACAATCTGCGCTGCCCGTCGGGCGTTTCATACGTGCTTGAGAATCGCGAGGTGATGAAGCGCACTTTTCCGCAAGTGTTCAACGGAATGCGCGTGACGCCGGTCGAAGATTATCCCGAAAAGCTCTTAGACACGCTGCTGCACACCGCGCCTCGGAATAGCGACGCGCCCACGGTCGCGCTGCTGACCCCCGGCGTTTACAACTCCGCCTATTTCGAGCACTCATTCCTGGCCCAGCAGATGGGCATCGAACTGGTCGAAGGGCGCGACTTGGTGATTACCGGCGGCTATGTGCATATGCGGACCACCACCGGACTGCGACGCATCGACGTGCTCTATCGCCGAATCGACGACGATTTTCTCGATCCGCGCTGCTTTCGCGAGGATTCGATGCTCGGGGTGCCAGGCTTGATGGAATGCTATCTGGCCGGCCGCATCACGCTGGCCAATGCCCCCGGCACCGGCATCGCCGACGACAAGGCCATCTATGCCTACGTGCCGCAGATCATTCGCTATTATCTCAACGAAGATGCAATTCTGCCCAATGTGCCGACGTTCGTCTGCTCCGATCCCGCGCAATGCCAGCATGTAATCACCAACATGCACGAATTGGTCGTCAAGCCGACGAACGAATCGGGTGGATACGGCATCCTGATGGGCCCGCAAGCCTCGGCCGAAGAACGCGCTCGCTATTGCGACCAGATTCGCGCTAATCCGCGGAACTATATCGCCCAGCCGATGCTGACGCTTTCGACCGTGCCGACGATGGTCGACGATCATCTCGAAGCGCGGCATGTTGATTTGCGGCCGTTCGTTTTATATGGCAAGGATATTTACGTCTTGCCCGGCGGTCTGACCCGCGTGGCTTTGCGCAAGGGCTCGATGATCGTAAACTCGTCGCAAGGGGGCGGCAGCAAAGACACCTGGGTGCTCATGGATCATGCCGCGCAAAATGGCGATCCACCATCGCTGAGCCAGTCGCAATCGCTATTCGCTACGACGTAAAGATCTCGCGCGGAGACGCGGAGACAGCGGAGAAGAAAGCAAAGGCGAGCACCGTGGTTAATCAATTTGGCCTGCCGTATCCGATCACAACTGGAGCGTTATCCTCTGACAATTCTCTGTTCCGTCGTCTCCGCGCCTCCGCGTGAGATCTTCGTCCGTAATCGTATGCCGTCCCTCACCGTCCAGGATTCATCGTGCTGAGCCGCGTTGCCGAGTCTGTCTTTTGGATGAATCGCTATCTCGAGCGGGCCGACAATGTCGCGCGATTCATCGACGTCAACGAAAACCTGACGCTCGATCTGCAAGGCACGCTGACCGAACAGTGGGCTCCGCTGGTCTACACCACCGGCGATCACGAATTGTTTTTCGCCCGTTACGGCGAATCGTCGCGCGAGAAGGTGATGCACTTTCTCACGTTCGACCCCGAGAATTCCAACTCGATTCTGATGTGCGTGCAACGGGCGCGCGACAATGCCCGGGCGATTCGCGACATCATTTCCTCGGCAATGTGGGAACAAATCAATCGCTTCTACCTGATGATGCGCGACGCAGCCCGTTCAACCAGCGTCGAATCGATCCGCCACACCGTCGAGCAGGTCAAGCTCCACAGCCATCTGATTCAAGGCGTGACCGAAACGACGATGTCGCACGGCGAAGCCTGGCATTTCGGCCGCATGGGCCAGCTCTTGGAACGGGCGGATAAAACCTCGCGAATCCTCGACGTGAAGTACTACATCCTCTTGCCCGACAGCCGCGATGTCGGCACGCCGCTCGACGTGGTGCAATGGTCGGCTCTCTTAAAATCGGCCAGCGCCCTGGAAATGTATCGCAAGCGCAAGGGGCGAATGCTGCCGTCGAACGTCGCCGAGTTCTTGATTCTCGATATCGATTTTCCCCGGTCGTTGCGGTTTTGCCTGGTGCGCAGCGAGCAATCGCTGCATCAAATCACCGGCACGCCCCCCGGCTCGTTCAACGACCGTGCGGAGCAGCATTTGGGCCGGCTGCGATCGTCGATGGACTACACCAGCATCGACGACATCATTCAGCAAGGCCTGCACGAATTCATCGACTCCTTCCAATCGGAACTGAACCGCGCCGGCGATGCGATCCACACCGTCTTCTTCGCCCTGCCGCCGCAACCATCAATGAACGGACAGCAGCAGTCGATGGCATAAGGGGCTGCTTTTCGTTTGGGCAGAATGGCCCAGTCGCTTCGCCGGGCCGGAGGGGTTGAATCTCATCCTTTGGCGACTGCCAGTTTCCAATGGCCAACTCGCGCAATCGCTCACGCTGCCACGCCGGATTCGAGATAGAAAATCATCGACCACAGGCGGTCCACTTCGCAGCGTTCGATGACCTCCAGCGGTTTTAGGCCGCCGAACGCTTCATTCGGTGCGTCGAGCCAGCCGGGAATCGCGTTTGCTTCGACGACCTCTGCAAGCTTTCGCTGCAATCGATCTGTCTCGCGGATTCGTCGCAAACCGGGCTCCTCCGGTTTGCCGCCGCTTTCCCAATTGGCAATCGCCCGCTCGGAAAATCCGGTAAGTCGGGAGAATGTCTTTCTGTTGAGGCCGAGTTTCTCTCGAAGCTGGGCAACTGGATTGGCCCGCGCGCTGCGGCCGGTCGGCGACTGTGTCGCCTTCTGGCCCTTACCGAATTTTTGTGAAAATGATCATCACCATGACGCGGCTCACCGGCGTTGAACAGTTGCGCTGTATTATTGCCCCGACGGCGGGCGTTGCATTTCGAACGGATCGTCGCTTTGCGTGTAATACGATCCGCCGAGGCGGCCAATCGCGCGCAGCTTGCGCGGGTCGATGCGGCCGCGGGCATCGAGAATGCGGTCGTCAATGTTCATCAGCAGCACTTGGCCGATGACCAGGTTCGCCGATTGCGGCGCCGCGCCGATTTGCAGAATTTGCAACAGCCGGCATTCGAGATGGACCGGCGATTCTTGAATCCGCGGCGGCTTTACCTTGAGCGATGGGGTGGCGGTCAGCCCGGTCAGCTCGATCTCGGATTCGCCGTGCGGCAAGCCGGTCGACGAGAGATTCACCTGCTCGGCCAATTCGGCCACGGCGGCGTTGATCACGAACTCGCCAGTCTCGGCGATATTGCGCAGCGTGTCTTTCTTGCTGCCGTCGAGCTTGCGGTTCGGCGAAAAGACCACCACTGGCGGCGTGCCGCCGAACGTGTTGTAGAAACTAAACGGCGCCAAGTTGGCTCGCCCTTGCCGGTCGATGCTGGTTACCCACGCAATCGGCCGCGGCGTCACCACGCCGACCAGCGCACGATAAACGGTCTGAGGATCGGTTTCGGCGACATCGATCAGCACGCTTGAGTCTCCTTCTCGACGGAGCGGTGTGAGCGGTCCCATTTTCCCAACGCCGGCGTGATCCACAAGGCGTCGAGTCGAGTGCTATCGACGAGAATTGTCCGACGGACTTGCAGCGGCGCGCGAAGTGTCCGTGAAATCTTTCACGAGGCGCCGCGCAACAGCAGAACGTTTTACCCCAATTCTTTTGACTTTCCTGCGATCGAACCGCTATGCTTCATGCGGAGCAAATCTGTTCGGCAGGCGATCCGAGGCGGGCGCTGACACGAATAGCTCGGCAGAACGGCTGAGACCATTAGCAGCGGCCGGCGCACGCCAAATACAGTGAGAAGTGGTAGGCTCGAGCGGCGATCGTTCGCATCGCCGTTGCGCGGGCGAGACGAGTCGAGTGCCTTCATCGTTGATGGCGCTCGGGTTCGATTTGAAACACGCGTTTCTTTTCTCACAAAGGGTCCGGCCATGCTTCTGCAAGACATTCTTCGCCACAAGGGCAACGCGGTTCATACGATCCGCCCACAAGCCACGCTCGACGAATTGGTGCGCTCGCTCGTGCAGCGCAATTGTGGCTCGCTCGTCGTGACAGAATCCGATTCCTCCGCGCCGATGCTCGGCATCATCACCGAACGCGATGTGCTCCGCGCCTGCGCCGCGCATCCGGGCGGGCTGGGAGCGGTCAAAGTCGCCGACGCGATGACCATCGACGTCACCACCGGTTCGCCGAGCGATTCGGTGGAAGACACGATGGGCGTGATGACCGAGGAGCGAATCCGCCATCTACCGATCGTCGATCGCGGGCGGTTGGTTGGCATCGTTTCCATCGGCGACATCGTGAAAGCACATCACGACAACCTGACGCTGGAAAACCATTACCTCAAGTCGTATATCAACGGCGAAGAGGATAGCGTCAGCGCGGCGGTTGCCGTGAAGGCCCGGCCACGCTGATTTCGTGATCGCGTCGCGCTATCTCCCGGCCTGGGATGGTTCGGCGGAAGATTTCTTCACCCGCTTGAGGTGGGCGTCGTCGAGTTTGTCGACCGACCATAGCAGACCACGCGTGACCAGATCGAGATAGCGCGGATCGGCAACGGTTTGATCGTTGTGGCCGATGGTGGTGGCAAACACGCGCGTTTTGCCCCGGTAGAAATTCGTCCACACCACGACATAGTTGGCGGTCGTCGATTTGCCGCTCTTGTCCTTCGTGGTTTGCTTGCCGCGAGCCAGCCCGTGGGCCGTGTCGAGCACCTTCCCGGCCGCGTTGTTGTAAAGCTCTTCGCGAATCGTCGTCCAGTCGGCCATACCCTTCGTGATCGGGCTCGATTCGTCGACGAAATGAATAGCGATCGGCGCCAGCGCGCCGTGGGCCGTGCTCGGCAGGCCCGTGAACTCGAACCACGGCGTCATTTTCGGCCATGCATCTCTGCCGTAGCTGTGAATCCCGCAATGGAGCACGACCGCCGGCAATCCGCCGCGATGCGGCTTCAGGATTCGATCGATTGTCTCGGGATCGGTCACCTTGCCGGAGCATTCGTCGTGAACGACCACATCGAAATCCTTCGCCCAATCGGGGGAATCGTAGACCGGATTCTTATGTTCCTTCGTCGCCACGGGATCGTAGGCGATCGTGAATTCGACGTTTGCCCGTTCGGAGATTCCCTTGGTAAGAATCTCCTTTTGCTGGGCGTAGTCGTGGCAGCAGCCGCCGCAGACCAAGAGAGCCCGGATTGGCCGCCCCTCCTCCGCCGCTTGCGCCCCGGCATCGCCGAAAGACGCAAGCGAGGCTACCAAGAGCAGCGAAGTCGAGAAGGCCATGCAAGATGAACCAGCCGAGAACCAACGGTGCGACATCGACCCGCCTCCTTTGCTTCAAAAGCCGGACAATCAGGGGCACCGCGAGCAGCGAGTGCCTACTTTGACTGGCCGAACGGTGCCCGTCAACCTATTTGCCCGACCCCTAAGGAAATCTCACACGGAGTCGCGGAGAGAAGGCTGAAGCGGCGGGCAAGCGATCGAAGTCTGACCGGAAATCGGGCGTCAGCCGAATTTCTGTGGCGGCGTTTTTGTTTAGCATCCACCGCGGCTCCGCGGGGAGAAAATCAAACCGCCTAATTGCCGCCCATCGGCAGTCGCCGCATTTCACGGCGGGACGACGGCGAAATCTGATCGCGGGATTCCGTCGAGCGTCTTTTGATCGATCGGCAAATGATCGAGGATCAGCTCGGGCGGCGTGTGCGTGATCCAGTCCGAAAGCGAGAAGTCTTGATAACGCTGCGCCTTGAAGAGTTCCAGGAAAATCAGATCCGTCGTGCCGGTGTTTTCGATGTAATGGCCCAAGGTTCGGGGCACATAGCCCACGTCGCTGGGGCCGAAATCGGCGGTGCGCGCCTTGCCGGCGTTGAAAAACACCGTCATCCGCCCTTTGCCTTGCAAATAGTATTGCCACTCGTCGGAATTGGGGTGCCAATGAAGCTCCCGCAATCCGCCGGGCTTCACCTTGACCCACGCGACGGCGATGTTCGTGGCGATGGTGAAATTGGTTGAATCGGCAATGCGCACCTCGCCCGACCCGGTTTTCTTCGCCGGCAAGGTGTTCTGCAATCGGAAAGTGAACGCTTCCGGCGAGAGTTTGCGCGAATGGGCCGCGGCCTTTTTGTCGTCGGCCAACGTGCCGGGGATCTTGCCCTGAAAAATATATTTCCCCTCCGGCGGCAAGCCGGAAATCCCTGAGAGCGCCGCTTGCGACACGCTCCAATCCTTCCCAAGCACTTCGCGCGGAGTATGGAGCGCCCAATCGGTTAGAAGAGTCGTGTCTCCTTCGGAAAACTTGCCGTCGTCGAACACGAGCAAGAATTCGCAGCCGTCCGGCCCGAGGCCTTGGATCGAGTGCGGCTGCCCGGCGGGGAAATACCAAAGATCTCCCTCCGCGACATCGCCGACGAACGGGCGGTGCTCAAAATCGAACGTCGTCAGCCGTGCATTGCCGCTGAGCATCAGCGCCCATTCAGCCGCTGAGTGCCAATGCAATTCGCGAATTCCGCCTGCCGTTAGCCGCATGTTTACCCCCGCCATTTCCTTGGCGATGGGAAAATCGTTCACGTTCACCTGCCGGGTCCAACCGCCCGTCTGAATGCGGCGATGCGATACGGAAAACGAGTTCCAGAAGCTTTGCACTTCGCCATGGTCGCTGGCGGGGGGCACATAACTGTCGGGATTCCGCGCGTCGAGCGATTTGCTCTGCGGGCCGAGATCGCTAGCGACCGGCCGACCCTGCGATTCGGTTTCCGCTCCGCGACTCGGCTGCCCATAACCGGCGATCGCTGCGCCGGCAAGCGACGCGGCCGCGAGCCCGACGAATTCGCGCCGTGAGCGGGCATTCTGAGCTTCGATCCGCGGTGCAGCATGCTCCGCCATGACAGAGTCAGCATCTCGCGCTCCGCGAGCCGATGTGTCGAGTTGGGACGAAGGGTTTTCTAACATGGCAAGCTCTTGGGGTTCGCTGTTATCGGCGTGATTTGGGCCGGAGCGGTCGTCGCTGGACCAAATCGGGCTACGCACCGTGGTCGATCGCCGCATACGGCCAAAATGCAACTATCATGCCTCGACGCAGCCGGCCTTCGACCGCGATTAGCTTGTTTGGCGCCGTTTCAGATCCGCCTTGCGGCGAAGTCGTCGATTCGCTACAAGTTCCGCCCTAGTCCTGCGCCCGTTCGTCGGCGGCTCACGTTGCGGATTTAGCGGGTCATGCATTTTCCGAGGTACCACCGCGATGCAGCGAACTTTGGCCATTTGCGCAAAACTGGCGATTTTCTCCACCGCCTCATTCGTCGGGTTTGCCGCATCGTTCTCGGCCAATCGTTATTCATTGTGTCAACCGCAGGCCCTTGCCGCCGATGACGGCACGGCGTTCACCGACACCCGACCGACCCCCTCGCTCAAAGACACACTCGATGCCGGGCTAAAGGCTCGGCTTCCCGAGGAATTTCAGTTCGTCGATCGAGTCGTCCGAATGGTCGACCGGAGGCAACTTTCGCTTGAAATGGTGCAGAGCACTTTTCTTTGGGCCCGCCGAAAGCCGAAATTTCAAATGCAGTATTTCGAGCACGCGCTAAGAATGCGGGCCGAAGAAGTTGGCGTTCGGCTCTGAGCCGGCTCCTCCCAAGCGGCGCAATTTTCGACGGGAAAGTGGTCCGGCGGCAGGGCCGAGTCGGTTAGGATAGAGGCGCTTTCGCATCCGCCTCTTCCCGAATCGTCGAAGTCGGTCGACCGACCATGACCACGCCGCGATCTCAAAAGAAAAAACTCGCCCGCAGCGCTCGCGGCAATAAAGGCGCGGCATCGCGGCCGCCACGGCAGCCTACCCGCACGCTGATTACCGGCCTGCTGTGGATCGTGTTCATGCTGGTCGTCTGGTTTCAAGCGCCGGGCGTTCGCTTGCCGACGTTTTTCCAGCGGCTCGTCGGCATTGCCGACGCGCTGCTGACGATGCTCGTGGTGATGTTCGCGATTCGCGAATACGGCAAGCGCCTGAATCGCGTGCCGGTTCCCCTGATGGGACGCGTGAGCACGAGTCGCGTGGCCGGCGCGCTGGTCTTCGTCGCGGTGTTCGCTTGGTGGTTAAGCCCTTGGGCGCCCATTCCGGCAGGACAACCGGAACCCGACTTGTGGCGGTTGCTCGAGGCAGGGCTGAATCACCCTGCTTTGCAAATTGTCGACACCAATCTGGCGACGCTCGTTCGGCCCGCTCCGTCGTTCGATGCCCAGCAAGCCGCCAAGACATTCGCCACGCATGCCGACCCGTTACGCAGTGCTTTGGTTGCGATCGCCTCAAGCAAGTTCGACGAAGCCGAAACGCTCTTGAGCCGGGCGCCGGTTGGATCGGGTGCGGATCGAGTTCACGAGATCCGCGCGCAGCTCGATCTCTACCGCGGCCAATATGCGGCCGCGAGCCGCCGCTATCTTGAAATGCTGCAGATCGAGCCGCGGCGCGAAGATTTTTTGGCGCATGGAGCCTTCGCCGCTGCGCTCGGCGGCGAGTTCGCCACAGCCACGGCCAGGGCACGGCAACTACTCGAACAAGCGCTTGCCCGCAGCCGTGTATCATTGCGGACGGTCGAGGCCGCGAATTTGCTCGCCACCGTGCGTCTCTTGGCCGGCGACAATGCCGAAGCGCTTCGCGTCAGCCAATCGATGGCGAGCCGTGGAACTGAAATCCCGACGCCCCACGATGCCTACGGCGCACCGCTTCCGCAAGATCCCGCGTTCGTGAACAATGCGGCCGTGATTGGGTTGCTCGCCGGCAGCAATCCGTCGACCCACGCATCGCCGGCGAGCGAATTTGCGCTCGCCAAAGACCTGTGGCTCGATCGCGCATCGGGGCGAAGCCAGCCGAACGACGCCGCCGAGCCGCGCGCCGCGTTGGCCCGCTACAACCTCGGGGCAGCCGCGCTCTATCAAGCGCGCTACGACCAAGCCGCGGCGATCTTGGCGGATTCTTTGGCCGCCTGGCGGAATTTTTCGAACTCGCCGCTGCGAATCGGCAGGGAGATTAATCTCAACGCGATCGCGCAGCTCGACCTCATCGAGGGCCGATGGTCCCGGGCAGAATCCAAAAGCCGCGATGGAGCCGATTCACCTTCCGCTTCCGGAGCGGAGGATCCGAGCCTGTCGGCATTCAAAGCAACGGGTGCCCAATTCGAGGCGAGCGCTGGGCATTACCGCCGCGCAATCGCGAGTTTGAGCGGCTTGATTCGTGAAGCCGAACTCGGCCACGACGGATTGTCGAGCAATCATCCCTATGTTGCAATTCTCATGCTTCGCCTCGCCGACGCCCTTTTGCAGGCCGGCGACAATGCTCGGGCTCAAGCAACCGCGAGCGCAGCGCAGCGAATTCTGGAAGATGCGGGTCTTGGCGCGTCGCGATCGGCGGCCGACGCATTGCGGATTTCCGGCTTGGCTCTGTTGCGCCAAGGAAACCGCGAGAATGCCGAGCGGCAATTCGATCGGGCAATGAAACTGCTTCGTCCATTGAAAGAGAATCCATCGTCGGAAAGCAGCGTCGCGCTTCCCGCGACGCCCGAATTTGCCGCTTTGCTCGCTGCCGAAGGCGAGCTAGCCGGCGAACTGCAAAACTACACCGCGGCCACCGACGATTATCGGCAAGCCCTCGACGAACTCGACAAGCTGTTTGAATCACAGGCGGCGAATCACCCGTTGCGAGCCGATTATCTTCACGCCCTGGCGATGCTATTGGTGCGTGAAAAAAAACCGGCCGAAGCCAAACCGTTGCTCGAGGAATCGCTGGCGATCGATCGCCGCGTATTGGCGCCGGGCCATCCGGCGACGGTCATGGTGATGGAAGATCTGGCAAGCCTGCTGGAGAAGATCGGCTCGACCGAGCAAGCGGCTAAGCTGCGAAATGAGGCAAAGCAGCTTCATCGCAAGCCTGCGGAAACACATTGATCTTGCAATCCAACTTTCAAACCGCAGACGGCCGCCGGCCATCCGCTAGCGGCCTTTTCCGTGCATCTTGACACCCTATCAGGGCATCGGTATGTTTATTGGATTGCCCAAGGTGCACTAAGTTGTGTGCCAAGAATGATTTTCGACCGGAAAACCGTCGAGCAGCCGGCATGCTGCTCAACGGCGCGGAGTGAGAGTCTATCTCAAAATGGGTTTGCGGTCCCGTCGGGGGGCCACCCAGAAGCCGCCGCTCTCGCGGCGGATTGTGGATTTTTGAGATGTCGCTCGGCGGGACTTGTTCCCGTTTTTTTATTGGTAGATCGATGTTTCGAGTTGAACGGGGGGAGCCCAGCGCCATTCGCGATGCGGTCGTTGGCGATCGAGGAGGGGCGGTAAGAACCAAGACAGCCATAATAAGACAGCCATAATTTAATCAGCAATCGGTGAGGCGGTGCAAAACCAGGCAATGCATATTGCGGCGGCGCATTTTGCGGTATCGCAAATCTCGGCAGCGCAATTTGCGGCAGCGCAATTTGCGGCAGTGCAATTGTCACGGGGACGATACCAGCTTGCCGCTCAGCTCCGGTTCGCTTGAACCGGCTCGGGGCGCGGCGGTGCGACCGCAATCGCGGGGAAAGTGAAGACCGACATGAACGCCGGCGAAGTCTTGCGAATCGTGGATGCGATCCACAGGGATAAAAATATCGGCAAGGAAATTGTCTTTCAGGCCATCGAGGCAGCGCTCGTGTCGGCCGCAAAGAAGCAATACGGCGAAGACCAGGAAATCGTTCTGAATATCGACCGCAAGGACGGCGCGATCTCCGGCACCCATAATGGTGTGCCGCTCGATCCCGAGGAAACAATGGGCCGCATCGTCGCCCAAACCGCCAAGCAAGTCATTATCCAGAAAATCCGCGAAGCCGAACGCGACGCCCTCTACGACGAATACTTCGAGCAGATCGGGCAACTCGTATCGGGCATCGTCCAGCGCTATGAGGGAAGCGCCGCCACGGTGAGCCTTGGCAATAGCGAGGCCCTGCTGCCGCGCAGCGAACAAATTCCAGGCGAAACGCATCATCCCAACGAACGAGTTCGGGCCACCGTGTGCGAGGTGCGCAAGGCCGGAAGCCGCGTGAAGATCATCCTCAGCCGCACCCGCACCCACTTGGTGCAGCGGTTGTTCGAGCAAGAAATTCCCGAAATTGCCGAAGGCGTGATCGAAATCCGCGCCATTGCCCGCGAGCCCGGCTATCGCAGCAAGGTGGCCGTGAGCAGTTCGGACCAGCGCGTCGATTGCGTCGGAGCCTGCGTCGGCGTGCGCGGAAATCGGATCAAGAACATCGTCGACGAACTTGGCGGCGAACGGATCGATATCGTCCGCTGGAGCGACGAACTGCATGTGCTGATTCCAAACGCGTTGCAGCCCGCCGAAGTCGAAGAGGTGATCCTGTGCCAGATGCTCGGCCGGGCGATCGTGCTGGTGCGCGAGGACCAACTGTCGCTGGCCATTGGCCGCCGCGGGCAAAACGTCCGGCTGGCCAGCAAGCTGTGCGGGTGGGACATCGAAATCATGACTCGCGAAGAGCTCGACGAGCAGATCGGCCGCGCGGTTTCCGGATTTTCGGAACTCGACGGGGTCGATGAAATGCTGGCCGACAAATTGGTCGGCGAAGGATTCTTGTCGTACGACGATTTGTCGGTGATCGAACCCGATGCATTGATGGAAATGGGGGGATTGTCGGCCGAGCAGGTGGATACGATCGTCGCCCAAGCGGAAGTTAAAGCGAAGGAAGCCGAGGCTGCAGCCGCCGACGAACGCCGCCGGCAACGCGAACAGGAGCGCATCGAAGCCGCGACCGCCGAAGCCGATGCGCTCGAGGCCGCTGCAAAAGCGGCCCGCGAGGCTGCCATTCGCGAGACGGCCGCCGAAGCAACCTTCGCCGCCCGACCGACGGGCGAGTCGCCTGCCGCGGAGCCGCCGGCAAGCGAACAAACGCCTGCCGACGATGGGGCACCCGCCCGGCCCGCCGGAAACGGCAGCCACGGCGAACCGCCGGCCGGCGAAACGCAGCCGAGCCCCGGCGGCGGTGCGGAGCCGAAAGAGGGCGGGGCGGGCTGAGTCGCATTTGGGCCAATGCACCATTCGCCTCAGCCAGCGACTGGGCCGGGCTGGCCAGATGCAACCAAGCCCGCCCCGAACGGCGATTTCCGGCTCGTGGCCGGCTGATGATTTGATGCACGCGGTATAATTGTCGATATTGTGGTTCGTCAGAAATCAAAGACACAGCCTCGACCATCCTGTCGCGTCCCCTATGCTCCGTTCGCCAAAGGCATTGCCGGGAGAGTTGGACTATGATTTAGGTTAAACGACCGTTCGCTGCCGTCGCGATCGACACGTCGCGCGTGTTCTTAGTCGCCGGCAGCGGCACTCCGGAGAAGATCACTTGCCCGTTCGTATCTACAGCTTGGCCAAAGAACTCAGGATCGATAGCAAAGAGCTGGTGGAGCTATGCACCAAGGCTGGCCTCAGCGGCAAGGCATCTCCGTTGGCAAGCCTTGCCGACGACGAGGTCGTTCGGCTGAAGGAGTACCTTGCGAATCGCGGGTCTCGGCCGGCCGGCCCTAGCGCGCACGCGCCGGCGCCCGTTCCTGTGCGGAGCCCGAAGCCGGCGCCCATCGCAGCGCCTGCGAAGGCGCCTGCGGCCCCCGTCGCGCCGATCGAGCCCGACGTGATGCGGCGCGAAGATTATATCGCTCCGGGCGGAGTTTCCGCGCGTCCGCCGGTGATCGAAATCAAGGCCGAGCGGCCGAGCGAGCCACGCAAACGGCCGATCGACGGCGACGGAGCCAAGCCGGCGGTAAAGAGCGGTCCGGCCATCAAACTGGCGCCGATGCCGCCTTCGATGTTGCCGCCGCCGAAGCCGGTGGAAGCGGAGCTCGCCCCTCAAAAACCCGATCTAAAGCTCCCGGTCGACGCGATTCGCGCTGGCCGCAGCGGCGCTAAGCCCTTGTCGGAACATCTGCGAAAGCACGAGCAAAAGCGCAAGGCCGAGACGCGTCCCGGAGCGGGCCTGGCCCCGGGCCGCGGACCTGCTGGAGCGCCGGCCGCTCCGCCCGCGACTCCGTCGGAAGAAACCACGCGCGAGCGCGGGCGGCGCGGAGCGCGTCCGGCCGCGGCCAAGGCAGGCGCGCCCGACGAGTTCGCTTCCGCTCTCGGCGGCCGCGAAGCACGGCAGTTGATTCGCAAGCGCACCGCCACGCCGGCGCGAAAGCCAGGCATGGGGGAAGACGAAGAACCGGTCGTCTCGCACCGTCGCGCGCTCACGCGGTTGAAACGGACCGGCAAGGGGAGCACCGCAGCGCCGCGCAAAGGGAAAATCGTCCTCCAATTGCCGGCCACCGTCCGCAGCTTTTCCGAAGCGGCGGGCATCGGCGCAAATCAAGTGTTGGCCAAATTGCTCGGCCTGGGCACCCTGGCCAACATGAATTCCTCGATCGATCCCGAAATGGTCGAGTTGCTCTCCGTTGAATTGGGGCTCGAAGTCGACTTGCGGCAAGCGGTCAATTTGGAAGATCAACTTCTATCCGTCTTGGATACGCTGCCCGACGCCGCCGAATCGCTCCAGCCTCGTCCGCCGGTTATCACCTTCCTCGGCCACGTCGACCACGGCAAGACATCGCTGTTGGACAAAATCATCGGCATCGATGTCGCCAGCGGCGAGAGCGGCGGCATCACACAGCATATTCGAGCGTATGAAATCGAAAAATCGGGCCGGCGGATTTCATTCGTCGATACGCCCGGCCACGAAGCGTTCACCGAAATGCGGGCTCGCGGCGCGAATGTCACCGATATCGCCGTGCTGGTCGTTGCGGCCGACGACGGTGTCATGCCGCAAACCGAAGAAGCCATCAGCCATGCGCGGGCAGCCAATGTGCCGATCGTCGTGGCGCTCAATAAGATCGATCTTCCGGGCGTCGACGTGCAACGCATTTTCCAACAATTGGCCACCGCTGGCCTGCTGCCCACCGAGTGGGGCGGCGACGTCGAAGTCATCAAGACCAGCGCTCACACCGGGCAAGGGATCGACGATCTGCTGGAAACGCTGTTCACCATCGCCGAGTTGCACGACCTGAAAGCCAATCCCGATCGCTCGGCGGTCGGCACGTGCCTCGAAGCATCGGTGCACGAGGGGCGTGGGGTCGTGGCAAAGGTGATCGTGCAAAAGGGGACACTCCGCGTCGGCGATGCCGTGGTATGCGGCACGGCCACCGGCCACGTGAAGGCCATGTACGACACGCTCGACACCAACCGCCGCGTTCCGACCGCTGGCCCCTCGACGCCGGTCAATCTCACCGGTTTGGACATTCCGCCGCAGGCGGGCGAGCGATTCTACGTGTTGCAAGACATCGCCCAGGCCCGGCAAATTGCCGAGAAGCGCCGCCAGGAAAGCCGGCAGTCGGTCTTGGGTTCGGCCCCGACTCACATCACGCTGGAAACGCTTTTCGATAAGCTGGGCGAAGACGAAGTCAAGCAGTTCAATATGATCCTCCGCGCCGACACGCGCGGTTCGATCGAAGCGATTCAGAAAGAACTCACCAAGCTCGAGCATCCCGAGGTGAAAATCAAGGTGCTTCAGGCCACGGTGGGCGGGATTTCCGAAGCCGACGTGCATCTGGCTGACGCCTCCGACGCGGTGATCTTCGGCTTCAACGTCGTACCCGACGAAAAGGCACGCCAACTGGCCGACAACCGCAAGATTCAAATCCGCCGCTACGAAATCATCTACAAGCTCACCGAAGACCTCCGGGCCGCGCTCGAGGGAATGCTGACGCCCGAGCGCCGCGAGGCCGAATTGGGCCGCGTCATCGTGCAGCGCACATTCTCCAACAGCCGCATCGGCACGATCGCCGGCTGCCGGGTGATCGCCGGCACCATCCCGCGCAATGGCCGCATGCGCGTGATCCGCGATAGCCGCGTGATCGGCGATTATCCCGTCGAATCGCTGCGCCGCGAGAAGGAAGATGTCCGCGAGGTGCGCGAGGGATTCGAGTGCGGCATCAAGCTCGCCGGATTCAATGATGTGAAAGAGGGAGATGTGCTCGAGGCCTACAAGATCGAGGAGGTCGCGCGCACCTTCTGAATGTAGCAGGCACACTCCGTGTGCCGTCGGCGCGCCGCGGTGCGTCGCGTGCATCGCAGCGTGAACCGCATGCGTGGCGTGCATGCTCCACCTGGGTGATCGTGTTTATCCATGACAACACGTCGATTACTAAAGGCTGCCGAGGCGATTCGCCAGGTCGTCGGAATGGCGATTCTCGCCGAGATGCGCGATCCGCGCGTCCGCGATGTGACGATCACCCGAGTCATTGTCAGCCCCGATATGCGCGAGGCAAAGGTGTATGTGTCGGTCATGGGCGACACGGCGAAGCAGAACTTGTGCTTGCACGGATTGCAGAGCGCCCGAGGATTCCTGCAAGCGAAACTGGCCGAGCGCATTGAAACTCGCTATACTCCGCGGCTTCAATTTATTTTGGACATGGGGGTAAAGCATTCGCTGGAGATCGCGAGGATTCTCCACGAAGTGTTGCCGCCGAAGCCGTCCGAGCAATCGGGCGAAGCGCCGCCGGCCCCGGAATATTCCCCAGACCAAGCAGTGGTTGACCAAGCAGTGGTTGACCAAGCAGTGGCCGGCGAGCATGCCGGCGCCGCGCACGACGATAGCGACGACGAGCTCGACGATTTGGATCTGGACGAAAGCGATTCTGAGAATATCGATCCCGAGCAGGGCGATTCGCACGGCAGCGGCAGCCACGAATAACAGTTCCGATGATAGCGACGCAAGGCCCGCAGGGCAGTAGCTCCCCATCAAGCCTTTCGGTAAGAACGAGACGTTAAAACTCATGGGCAATTCGAATCGCACGGCGCTGTTGACCAAGGCGCATCGTATTCTCAAGCAGCACTACACGCCGATCGGGGTCCCGCTCGAGCGGCCGCTTTTGGAGCATCTGCTGTTTGCCCTGGTTTTGGAAAACGCTCCGTTCGACGCCGCGGAAAAGATCTACACCCATCTGTCGAAGAATTTCTTCGATTGGAACGAGGTCCGTGTCAGCACGGTGATGGAATTATCGGAGGTTGCCCGGCCGCTGCCCGATCCGGGGGCCACCGCCTCGAACATCAAGCGCGTCTTGCAGGGCGTCTTCGAATCGACCTATTCCTTCGACCTCGAACCGGTGAAAAAGCAGAATATTTCGGCGGCAATCAAACAACTCGAACGGCTCGGCGGCACGACGCCGTTCAGCCTTGCGTATGTCACGCAAGTCGCGCTCGGCGGCCATGCCATTCCGCTCGACCGCGGGGCGCTCGACGTGCTGGCCGTGTTGGGAATTATCAGTGAAGGCGAGGCCGAGTCGGGCCGGGTCAGCGGTTTGGAACGCGTGATACCGAAAAACAAGGGACTCGAATTCGGATCGCTGTTGCATCAATTGGCGGCGGAATACGTCGCCAATCCGTTTTCGCCGGCGGTTCGCAAGCTGCTGCTGAGCATCAATCCGGACGCGAAAGACCGCTTCCCAAAGCGGCGCGAGAAAAAAGACGACGCACACGAAGAAGCCCACTCCGCCGCTCATCATGCAGGCGCGCCCGCGACCGGCGACCACGGAGCAAAAAAGCACGCGATCGATGGCAGAGCAAAACACGCCGCGGAAAAGGCCGCGGGCGAAAAAGTGAGCGGCAAAGAGGCGGCATCGAAGCCAGCGGCAGGCAAAGAAACCGAAAAGTCGGCCGAGAAAATCCCGGCGAAATCGGCCGCCAAGCCAGCCGAAAAACCGCGTCGCACCGCGGAAAAAACCGAGCGAGCCGTCACCAAAAAATCCGCCCCTGCCGCCGGTAAGCCGAGCGAAGGTAAGCCGAGCGAAGGCAAGCACAGCGAAGGCAAGCACAGCGAAGGCAAGCACAGCGAAGGCAAGCCGAGCGAAGGCAAGCACAGCGAAAGTAAGCACGCCGACCACAAACACGGTGAGACAAAGCACCGTCCGGCGGCCAAGCCGCATCCGGTCGCCGCCAAGCCAAAGTCGGCAAGCAAGCAACTCTCGAAACGCAAGCCGCGCTAGCGCCAGGCCCTGCTATAATTCGCAGTGTTGTTCGCGGTCCACAAGATACATCGCGCCGTTCGCGCGATGTCGGCTCCGCTGCCGTCTCCGCTCCACCGCGCCCCGGCGCCATCAACTCGGATCCATCGATCATGCGCTACAAACTTTCGTTCGTTGTTGTCGGATGTCTCGCGGCGTCGGCGGTGGTCCCGCTTGTTTTTCTCGTGCATGGCTCCACGGCCAAGGCCGATCCGCCGAAGCAATCCGGCCGCGCAGCCGACACGACGTCGCTTCCGCAGGAAGACCGCCCGCAGCCATTTACGCCGAAGCACCCGCGCACCGACGCGGATGAAAATCGCGTTCAAGCAGCCGCCTTGCTCGCCACGGCCCGAACGATGGAGCAGCGGCAAGAGCCCGTCGCTGCCTTGCGGCTCTACCAGCGCGCTTATCGCTTGGACCACAACGCCGTCGCGGCGCTTGAGGAGATCGTGCCGTTGGCGTTCAGCCTCAATCGGCGCGAGGAGTCGCTGCGCTATGCCGTCAAGTTGGCCGAGCAAGAAACCTCGGATCCCGATCTGCCGCGCCGCATCGGAATGTACCTGGCCGAAAATGGAAGCTGGAAACCGGCAATCAAATTGCTCGAGCGGTCGGTGAAGACGATGGATTCATCGGGCAAGCCGGCCGCGGATCGGCTTCCGGTCGAGGCGGAGCTGGCCCGGCTCGACTTCCTCGCTGAAAAATTCAGCGACGCCGCCGCCCTATTCGACAAGGTGGCATCCGCTTTGGCGAAGCCGAAAGCGTTTGGCCTCGACGAGGCTGCCGTGCGCTCGCTGGTGGGCGAAGGCGGTCTCACGTATGAACTCATGGGCGATGCGTATCTCGAAGTGGGCCGTCCCGACGACGCCGCGAAAGCGTTTCACAAGCTGAACGATCTGGCGCCGAATCCAGCCTCGCTCGCGCTCAATCTGGCTCGCGTCGATCTCAAAGCAAAGCACCCGGCCACGGCGCTCGACAAGCTTCAAACCTATTTCGATTCACATCCGGCCGACCTGAATCTCGCCGCGTTGGAATTGCTGTCCGACGTGCTCACGGAGTTAAAGCAATCCGATCAGTTCATTCCACGGCTGGAAAAACTGCACAAGGCGATGCCCGATTCGATCGCCGTCGCATTCGATCTGGCCGAGCAATATCGCAAAGCGGGCAAGCTCGCCGAAGCCGCGCCCCTGTATGAAGCCATTTTGACGAAGAAACCGACGGCCGAAGCGTATCGCGCGCTCGCGGCCATCGATCGCGGCAAGGATCGGAAGGAAGCGCTGCTGAAGCTGCTCGGCGAAGTGGCCGAGAAAACCGATTCACTCGAAGTACTCGGCGACGAAGGCAAATCGCTGGCCGCCGACAACAAGCTGGTCGACTCGCTCTTGGATCTGGCGGAAAAGAAGCATTCCGACGCCAAGCCGGCCAACTTCGGACCGCTTCTGGCCGCCGCCACGCTGGCCGCCGACCGCAAGCAATTCGAACGGGCCGGCAAGTTCTACGATCTGGCGATCAAGGCCGATCCGAAACACAAAGCCGAGTTGCTGCTCGCCTGGGGCCTGACGCTCGTGGCCGCGGATAAAAACGCCGAAGCGGTGAAAGTGCTCCAGCGCGGCGTGGATGAAAAGGTGCTCTCAGCCGACAAGCCGCCGGCATTCGAATACTATCTGGCCGGTGCGCTCGAAATGAGCGGCAAGACCGACGCGGCGCTGGCCGTCGCCCGAAAAATGATGGAGAAAAAAAGCGGGCAGGATTTGCGATTCCTTTCCCGCCCGGCCTGGATATTGTTTCACGCCAAGCGCTACGACGAAGCCTACAAGGCCTACAAAGACCTGGTGGAAAAGCACGACGCCGATTTTTCCTCGGAAGAAAACCGCGAGTCGCTGCGCGACGCCCGCAGCGCGCTGTCGAATATCGCCGTCATCCAGCATCGCTTGCCCGAGGCGGAAGAATGGCTCGAGCAGGCGCTCGACGAATATCCCGACGATCCGGGCGCGCTGAACGATCTCGGCTATCTGTGGGCCGACGAAAACAAGCAGCTCGACCGATCGCTGGCGATGATTCAGCAAGCCGTGGCCGCCGAGCCCGACAACGCCGCCTACCGCGATAGCCTCGGCTGGGTTTATTATCGGCTCGGCAAAACCGACGAAGCGCTCGCCGAATTGAAAAAAGCCGTGACAATGGACGAAAATCCCGATCCGACCGTGCTCGAGCACTACGCCGACGTTCTCACTTCCGCCCACAAAGCGGCCGAAGCCCGCGAAAACTTCGAGCGCGCCTTGAAGGGCTACAAAAAAGAGGGCAACGCGGAAAAAATCAAATCGGTCGAAGAGAAGCTCGGGAAGCTGAATAAGTAGCACAGGGCTCGTTCACGCGATGCCCGGCGGCAATCGCCGACGTGGGAGGACGGATGATGGCAGCGAAACGCGCAAACCGCTTTGTCCGGATAGCGGGGCTCGTTGTCTTGCTCCAATTCTTCGGATGCGGCTTGGTGATCTTCGTTAATTTTCTGCACCCCTTCCTTAGCGAAGGCGCAGTGGCGATTATCGGCCTGATCCTATTTCCCGAGCTTCTCATCTTGTTCGTCGTCGGAAAATCGATCCAAATAATTTCTAGAATGCGCGCGGCAAAGAGAATGGCGCCTATACCGTCGGCCGATGCACACCTACGGCGTTGATAGCGCATCTTGGCGATGCCGATGTGCCGCTTCGGCTCAGCCGAAAGATAACTTCCTCTTTTGGAACCCCGCACCCTGGCCTCTCCCCCAAAAGGGGAGCAGCGTCTGTGGAGAAGCTATTTTTCGGCCGAGCCTTAGCGCGGCGGGCCGCCGGCGTGATTTCGCGGATCGACCGTGCCCGCAAAGCCGCCGATTACGTACGGGAATTTGCCGGGCGTGACGTGGTAGTGCCAACCGCGATCGTCGTCGTAACGCATGTTGAATGCGTCGAGCGGATGCTGCTTGTCGTCCTTCGCCATCAGCCCTTTCGCGACATACGGCCCATAGATCGGAAATCCATCGAGCGCAAAACCGATCAGCGGCGAATGCTCCTGGCCAAAATCGACGAACGGCGTTTTCACGCACACCGGATACTTGTGGTAGTGGTAGCGATTGTCGGGCGACGGATGCCCGCAGCAGCGGTCCATGATGCTCACGGCTTCCATTCCCTCGGCGTCGAACGGATTGTAAAACGCGACGCCATTGATGGCAAAGGCGATCGGGCCGCCGGGCAGGGCGTGGTTCGAGTTGGTTTTGTTCATCGCGATGGCATTCGGTTTTCGCGTCGGCTCGAGCGGCAGGTAGTAGGTGCGATCGAGTTCTTGGATCGAATTCGGATTCCGCAGGCCGCCGAAATCGGGAAATTTAGCGGTCGGATGGTTGGGCAGGTTCCGCGTGTGAACGAGCAATTCCTTGCCGTCGACGAATTCGAGCACCACGTTGTCGGGCACGAAGCGATCTTCTTCGACCCGTTTTCCCTGCAGGTCCAAAAACCCTTTGCGCAGCCAGGCCGTCATGTTTTCGCCGAACGGATTGGAAAGCCGGCCATCCATGTAGAACAGGCGGTCGGCATTTTTCGCGGTAACGATCAGTGAATGCGGCGCGGCGGTCGAGGAGATTCCGTCCGGCTGGAAAGCCTGACCTACGGGGTTCCAATACCAGCGGCCACCGATATGCACTAGCGACTTCACGTCGGGCCTTGGTCCTTCCGGCGTGCGAATGATCTTCGGAGCATCGGCCGGATCGGGGATCGGCTCGAGCCCGAACTCGGTTACGTAAAAGGCCGCGTCTTTGTCGCTCGCGGCATTTCCGCGCTTGAAGCCGACGCTGAGATCCATCGTGTCGATTTCGGCGAAGGGCAGCCGGAATTCGAAGGCGTAGGTTTTCCATGCCGCGCCGCCATTCTTGAAATAATCGCCATTGGTCGCCAATGATTTGCGATCTTGTTCCACGAGCGGATAGATGAACTGCGTAACGGCGTCGAGGGCGTTGGCCCCCTTGTCGCCAAAATAGGCCACTCGCATGTAGAGCTGATTGTCGGCCACGGAGAAATTCGACTCAGGCAGCCCGCGAAATGTAAAACGGAACCAGCGTCCGAAGCCGCCTTCGAAACCGCTGACGCGCTGTGTGACCGAGCCGGCCCGAGACGCTTTTTTTGCCGCGCCCGGCCCCGAATCCAGCGCGATCCCGGCGTCGGTGTATTCATGCACGTCGCCGCACCAGACCCATGCGGCGGCGCCGACGAGCGTGTAATCGGCGGGCGCGTTCTTGTCGGCCCCTTGCTTCACGAATCGCGGATTCTTCACCAGCCCGGCCGGCGGCTCGCTGAGATCGACTTTCAATCGGTCCGGCCGTTCGGCGAAAGTGCGCGGCGGCATGCGAAAACGCGGCGGCCCGCGAAAGCCAGCGGGGGGCGGAGCTTGAGCGGTCAAGGAACCGGCAAATAGGATCGCCGGGAGAAAGACGACGACAATTCGCGCGAATTTCATTTGTGGTTCATTTCGACGCGAGGAATGGACAGGGTTTGCGGAACTGCTTCCGCCACTCTTCCCGAGCTACGTTCAGGTAACGCTTTTTCAGCGAACCGGCCGCGCTGCGAGAAGTTATTCTCGCCCCTGCGCTTGCTGGCGGGCTTTGGCCAACACATCGGCCAACTTTACCGGGCGGCCGCCTTGGCGCTCGCTTTCGTCGGCCGCTTCCATGAACGTCATCATTTCGATCGTTTCCTGCGGATCCACGGGGGCGACGCGCGTCTTGAAGAATTTCACGATCTCCACGACCAGCGGCTGATAACTTTCGAACTTTCCCGCGGTTCCGATTCCGGTTTTTCCGAAAACGCTCGCGCCGTAGTCGGCTTTGCCCTCGCGGATGCCGCGAAAGGTTCCGATGCGGCCCCCCTTCCAAACGCCGATGGCGAAGTCGGTGCCGGTGGTGTGCGTGCGCGCGACCGTTTCGCAACCGCGCCCCATTATTGTGTAGAGTGTCTCCACGCCGTGAATTCCATACCAATACAGATCGGGATGCGTCGGCTCGAGTGGGCACGGGCCCCAGGTCGAGCAGCCGGTGATCTCGCCGATTTTCGGATCCGATCTTGCCGCTTGCGTGCGTGGGCCAAACCGCAATGCGGAACTGCTGAACCAGGGCGTTTTGCTCCGCTCGCCCAATTCGGCAATCGCCACGGCATCGACCAACGAGCCGGCCAACGGCTTGTCGATAAACACGGGCTTTCCGGCTTTCATCACCGGCCTGACTTGCTCGAGATGTTGCCGGCCGTCGACGCTCTCCAGCAGCACGACATCGACCTTGTCGAGCAGCGCGGGAATTGAATCGACAACGTCGATGTTCATGGTCTTTATCTCGGCGGTGAATTTCGCACGGCGATCGCGGCTGGCAGGGATATCGCTCCCACCGGGAAATGCGGCGACAATCCGCACGCCCGCCAAATCGGGCGGCGCATTCGGATTGTTCAACAGCTTCGCGAACTCCACCGCATGCGACGTGTCGAGCCCGATGATCCCGGCTCGCAGCCCAGCCGCCGGAGTCGCCGGGTCAGCCGCAAGTGCCGTAGCTCCCAGAAAGAGCTGCATTGCCGGAACAACAAGGCAGACAAGCGAACGGCGAACGAACCAGAGGAGCATGAAAATGGCCCTTTCCATTGGTGTCACGAGCGGCGGTGAACGGGCTGCAAAGTTCCCATTCTAGCCAGTCAAAGCGTGCTGTGCCTCTCCGCCTTTGCGGTCCGCCGCGCTTTCGTCTTCCGTCGCGAGCGCGGTCAGGTGGTGTCGACGATGATCACGGTAATGCCGCGAATCGTTTGCATGAGCCGATCGAGAATCGATTGGCTGAAGATGCGGAGGTACCAAGGGCGCTGGGTGCGGCCGAGCACGATGTGGGTGATCGCGTATTCCTCGGCGAACGTGGCGATCGTGCTGACCACGTCGGTTCCTTTCGGTTTCCAAACCACGCCGCCCAACTGACGAGCCAATTCGAGCACATTTTCCACGCGCCGCTGCGCGGCCGCGTCGATCCGCTCGATCGATTCGCGCGGCGTCTGGATATAGATGGCATACCACGGCGCATAGAGCCGATCGGCGATCCGCGCCGCTTTGCGCAACAGCGACTCGGGGCTCGGACCGCGCGAGCCGAGGCAGACCATCAACCGATCGGAGCCGAGCCGCTGCGTCGCGCCCGATTGTTCGCGGCGCCGCCGGTCGAGGGCGTGGGCAATTTCGCCGAGCGTCATTTCGCGCAGCCGGGTGAGATTATCGGCGGTGAAGAAGTTTTCCAGCGCCTGGTTGACGCGCCCCTGCGGATAAATCTTACCGGCCAAGAGCCGCTCGCGCAGATCTTCCGCCGGCAGATCGACATTCACGATTTCATCGGCCAAACCGAGCACATAGTCGGGAATCCGCTCCTTGACCGGCACGCCCATGTCGCGCTCGATCACGTCGTACAAGCTTTCCAAATGCTGGATGTTGAGCGTCGCGATGACATTGATGCCGGCGCGCAACAATTCCTCGACATCCTGATACCGTTTTGCATGCCGGCTGCCGGGTGCGTTGCTATGCGCCAATTCGTCGATCAGGGCCACGGTCGGCCGCCGCGTCAACACCGCATCGCAATCCAATTCTTCCAGCACGACGCCGCGGTACTCGATTCGCCGCCGCGGCACTTGCTCCACATTGCTCACCAGGGCCATCGTTTCCGCGCGGCCGTGCGTCTCCACCACGCCGATCACCACGTCGACATTCTGCCGTTTGAGCCGGTGGCCTTCCTGCAGCATTTCGTAGGTTTTGCCCACGCCGGCCGCAAAGCCGAGATACAATTTCAGCCGGCCACGCTGCCGCTGGCGAATGAGCGTCAAGAAATGTTCGGCTCGTTGGTGGGCTTCGTCGGCTGGCATAACGCGATCGTTGGCAGGCGGATGTTCGCGCGCGGTTCGTGACAATCGTGGTGGAGTTCGTGACAACTCGGTGCCGAACTGAATTCTCTTTCTAACCTTGCGGCCTCGCGCCGTTGGTGTGCTGAACGGCGCTATCGGGCGCAGCGATTGCCTGGCCGGTGGACGCAGGCAGCGCGATCGTAAACCTGGTGCCGGCGCCCGGCTGGCTTTCGCACGCGATCGTGCCGCCATGCGCCGTGACAATCTCGCGGACGATCGCCAGGCCCAGGCCGGTGCCACGCCCTCCGCTGCGGCCGGGAACCTGAAAAAACCGCTCGAACAGCCGCGGCAAATGCTCGGCAGGAATCCCGACTCCGGTGTCGGACACGCTCAACCTGACCGTCGACCCGACCGCCTCGGCGGCGAGCACGATCCGCCCGCCGCAGGGCGTGTACGTGATCGCGTTGTCGACGAGGTTGTCGAGCGCATGGGAGAATCGCGGCACATCGACTTCGACCATCGGCAAACCATCGGGCGCATCTACTTTGATCGTGATCTGCTTGTCTTCGACGCGCGGCCGCACCACGTTTGCCGCCGCGTGCAACAGATCGGCCGGCGATTGCACGCGGAGATCCAGCCGTTGTCGTCCGCCCTCGAAGCGCGTCAGGTCGAGCAGATTGTTGATCGTGGCCAGCAAGCGTTCGCTGTTTTCGCGAGCGTCGATAAGAAGCTCGGTTTGCTTCGGCGTCAGCGGGCCGGCCGCTTCTTCCAGGAGCAGGTGCACTGCCAGGCCGATGCTCGTGAGCGGCGTTTTCAACTCATGGCTCACCGTGGCCACGAGATTGTTCTTGACCTCATCCAGCAATTGAAACCGGGTCACGTCTTGAAGCAATACGGCGGCGCCGAGCACATTTTCCTGCGGATCGCGGATGGCCATGATTCGCGGCAAATACCTCCTTGGCCGGCCGTCGCAAGGAATCGTCACCGCCGAATTGAACCCTTCGGGCAGATAATCGCCGCGACGGCTCATTACGTCGTCGAGCGGCGCCCGCAGCGATTCCGGAGGCTGCCAGGGGACCAACACTTGTGCCTCGGGCGCCGGCGGCGCGACGCCTAACAACCGTCTTGCGGCCGGATTTGCCATTTCCAACCGCCGCTCCGAATCGAGCACCACGACCGGATCGGGAAATGAATCCACGGTGGCTTGGCTCGTGCGCTGAGCGCGGAGCAGACGCGAATAACCGGTTTGCCGGTACAGCCGCAATTGCCGCCCCATCGTGTTGAAAGCGTTGGCCAGTTGGCCCAGCTCGTCGCTCGATGTGACGGGTATCACCTGGTCGAGATTGCCGGCGCCGATGGCCAATGCCGAATGCGTCACCGCCTGGATCGGCCGAAGAATCGTGCGAATCGTGTGAAACGCCAGGAGAAATGCGAGCACCACGGCGACGGCCATCCCGATCCCAAACCAGAACAGCGAATCGTCCGCCAATTTTCGCGACCGATGGCTGGCGTCGACCATGTTCGTTTGATTTAGATCGCGGATATTGCCCGAAACCGTTTTGATTCCTTGAAACGTTTGCAACAGTCCGGGCTGATTCGAAGTGCCGAAATAGAGCTGCCGTCGCCTGGTGTCGCCGAGAGCAAACGCGTAGTAGGTAGTTCCCTGGCGACGATATTGCTCGGTGAGCGATGTTAGCTGGTTGACCAGGTCCTGTTCACCCGAGAGCGTGACGTTTTTTTGCTCGGTGGTCAGCGCCTCATCGTAGCCTCGCCAACCGCGACGGTATTGCTCGAGCGACTTGTTTTCTTCGCCGGCAATCGCAAATTGAAACGATGAATCGATCCGTCCCAAGGCTTCGTTGAGCCGTTCCATTGCGACGACGCTGCCATAATTTTCCCGCAGAATCAGGGCAATGCTGCCCCCGACGCGATGCAAAAGCGTCGCCGCCGCGCCGCCCACGATGGCCAATAGGGCCAGCAAGGGCAGCAGCGTAAGCAAAATGCGGGAACGGAGAGTCATGCGATGCTGACAATGTCGAATGACGAAGCACGAACGACGAAAGAATGACGAATGACGCAGGTCGAATGACAACAAGCCGACGACCCCGGTCCGCCGGATAATACGACGTCCGGCGCAGGCGCCCATTCACGCTCTCTTTGGGATTTCGTCATCCGGTCGTTCGTCATTCTTTAGACATTCGGTCATTCGACATTCGTCATTTCTATTCACAGTCCGTAGCGTTTTCGCTTTCGGTAAAGCGTGCTCGGATCGATGCCGAGCACCGCGGCCGCTTCGTCCATCGTTTCGGTGCACCCGAGGATGCGGCGGATGTGCTCGGCTTCGAGTTCGTCGAGCGTGGCCCGGCCACCGACCTCCACCGCGGCGCCGGTCGGCGATGAGCCGATTTGTGCGGGCAGATCGGATAGGCCGACGTAATCGGTCGATGCCAGGATCACGCCTCGCTCGATGGCGTTGCGCAGCTCGCGAACATTGCCGGGCCAGCGATAGCGCACGATCGCGGCAATCGCTTCTGGTGTAAAGCTTTTCGCCGGCTTGACGCCGTGTCGCGAAAAGAATCGCAGCAGATGATTTGCGAGAACAGGAATATCGGCCCGGCGCTCGCGCAGCGGCGGCAGATCGATTTCGATCACATTGAGCCGGTAGAGGAGATCCTCTCGAAACGTGCCCGAGGCAACCGCTGCGCTCAGATCGCGATTGGTTGCCGCCATCAGCCTTACATCGCAAACGCGAGTTTGTGCTTCGCCGACGCGCTCATATCGTTTTTCCTGCAACAACCGCAGCAGCTTCGGCTGCAGCGCCAGCGGCAGCTCGCCGATTTCGTCGAGAAAGAGCGTGCCCCCTTTTGCGGCCGCGACCTTTCCGAGCGTGTCTTGCACGGCGCCGGTAAACGAGCCGCGGGCATGGCCGAATAGTTCGCTTTCCAACAAGTCGGCCGACAGGCTGGGGCAGTGAACCGTTACGAAGGGACCTGCAGCGCGCGGACTGCGGGCATGGATGGCGCGGGCCAGCACGCCCTTGCCGGTCCCGCTTTCGCCCCGCAGCAGCACGGTCGCTTCGCTCGCCGCGACTTTGAACGCCATTTCGAGCGCGAGCTGCATCACTGCGACTTCCGTCTTCAGATCGGCCTCGGGGACGACGCCCCTCACCTGCTCTTCGAGATCTTCCACCTTGGTCTGCAGGCGGTGCATGCGCTGCGAACGATCCAGCACGAGCCGAAGCTGCTGCGGAGTGAACGGCTTTGGAAGATAATCGAACGCGCCGCGGCGCATCGCTTCCACGGCCGTCTCGATCGTGGCATATGCGGTGACGACGATCACATCCAGGCCGGGAGCAAGCTGGAGCAGCTCTGGCAGGAGGTCGAGGCCGTGTTCCAATCCAAGCCGCAGGTCGAGGAAGGCCACGTCGAACACCAGGTGGCCGAGCAATTGTTTGGCCCGATCACCGCTATCGGCTTCGGTGACCCGATGATCGAGGGTTTCCAAAGCCAAGCGCAGCGAGCGGCGCAAACTTAGATCGTCGTCGATTAGCAAGACATTCATGAAGTCGACCGCTAGTTCACGGATGCGAACCGGATGGCGCAAAAAAGGGAAACGTGCACCATCGCAAGCATTGTGCCGTTTTTGGGCGAACGCACAACTCTCCAATTCTACCCGCGAAACGACGGGCTTTTGGAAAGGACGCGAGCGCACATTCGACAGGGCGCGTGTGCGATTCGTGCAATTTGCGATTTCGAGTGTGCGAATTGCCATGCACGGTCGATTGCGGTTTGTCGCCGCAATTCTCTTAACTCCGCGTGCAAGAGCCGTTTGCAATCGCGAGCGAACGAGCGGCACATGAGTTGCTTCCCAGCCTCAAGACACTAGCCCGAAGCGTAAGCGAGGGAGCCTTGCAACGAGGGCATCTTCTCGGGCCGCATGACGGCCAAGCCGAATGTGAATCGCCTGTTAGACGGTTAACGAGGGCAATCCGCAGCAGGAGCGCGCCCTCGCTAACGCTTCGGGCTCGTGTCCGGATCGGCGAGTTGCACACAACACCTGGCATCGACGGAACACAATGTCGCGGGAGTGATGCCGCGATGGGAGCACATTTTCATGGATCTTGCGTTTTGGATTCCGGTTCTGGTCGTCGCCGGATTGGCGGTGCTGGGATTGATGTTCGCCTTCGTCGTGGCGTGTGAACACGTTTGAAAGGAAGTGCCGTGTTTCTGACATTGCTTGCGGCCGTCGTGACGTTGCTGTTGCTGGTCTATCTATTTGCCGCGCTGATGCGCCCGGAATGGTTTTGAATCGCACGAGACGCGATTCTTGCGCCGCCGGAATTGCGCATCAGGCTCGGCCGAACAATAACTTCTCCGCACGCCCCCTCTTCCTTGCGGGAGAGGGCAGGGTGGAGGGGTTCGAAAAACGGAAGTACTTTTCGGCCGAGCTAAGGTTGCCCTGCACAAGCTGACGCTTCGTGCATTTCTAAGTTCGTTTTTGCTTTCAGCCGCCAGAGGTCCATGCTCATGTTCTGGATTTTGCCGACACTTGTTCTTGTCATTGCCACGGTCGTGGCGATTCCACTGGGATATTTTCAGGCATGGATATTCGATACCGATTTCCGTCCGCCGCGGCTTTTGGCATGGTTCGAGCGCCGCGTCGACACCGGTCCGCAGAAGTGGCAGAAGTATTTGATGGCGCTGCTGACTTTCAATGTATTCGCGTTTCTGATTGGTTTCGCGGTGTTGGCCTTGCAGCCATTTCATCCCCATTTTCTCAATCCCGATGGGAAGGGGATGCTCGCGCCGAGCACGATTTTCAACACGATGTGCTCGTTCTTGAGCAACACCAATTTGCAGCACTACTCCGGCGAAGCGCATTTGTCGTATGGCAGCCAGTTGTTCGCCATCGCCTGGAGCCAATTCATCAGCCCTGTGATCGGGCTGGCAGCGCTGGTGGCAATGATCCGCGGACTGCGCGGCGATCCCCATATGGGCAATTTCTATGTCGACATGTGGCGCGGCGTCGTCTATCTGTTCTTGCCGGTGGCGCTCGTTATCGCGGTGATGTTGATGGCCTGCGGCATGCCCATGACGATGAAAGGCAATGTCGACGTAGCGACGGTCGAGGCCGGCGCGATGGGCCATGCCGACGACGGAGCCGCCAAACCGCAAGCAATCGCTCGTGGACCGGTCGCGGCCGTGGTGGCGATCAAGCAAATCGGCACCAACGGCGGCGGATTTTTTGGAACCAACTCCGCCCATCCCTTCGAGAATCCGAACGGATGGAGCAACTTGATCGAATGCGTGTGCATCATCATGCTGCCAATCGCTTGCCTCGTGATGTTCGGCCGAATGCTGCGGAATATGCCGCACGCTCGTGTGATCTACGGCGTCATGTTCGTCCTCTCGGTCGCGACGGTCGTGTGGTGTATCCGCTGGGACACCGCACGGCCTAACCCCGGCCTTACCGGTCTGAAGAATTCCAAGAGCTACGACGTCGATGCGCCGATGGCCGACGGGGGCAAGATCGCCCTGAGCGTGCCGGCGCTGGCCGGTTTGCCGGTCGATCAATCGCTGGGGAATTTGGAAGGGAAGGAGCTCCGCTTCGGCACGGCCGCGGGAGCCACCTGGGTCGCGTTTACCACCAACACCTCCAACGGCTCGGCCAACTGCTCGCACGACAGCCTCAATCCGCTCGCCTGCATCACGCCGCTCACCGGAATGTGGCTCAACTGCATTTGGGGCGGCGTCGGCGTCGGCTTGATCAACTTGTTGGTCTACCTGATCATCGGCGTGTTTCTCGCCGGATTGATGGTCGGTCGAACGCCCGAGTATCTCGGCAAGAAAGTCGAGGCCCGCGAGATGAAGCTCGCCTCGCTCGCGCTGTTGATCCATCCGCTGATGATTTTGGCGCCGGCCGGTTTGTTCGTCGCCACCGACTGGGGACTGAAAACCGAGGGCAACCCTGGCTCCCACGGATTCTACGAGATTCTCTATGAATTCACGTCCGCCTCGGCCAACAACGGATCGGAATGCGGCGGCGTCGGAAACACATTCGGCTTCAACAATCCCGACGCAAATCCATCGCCGCCGGCCATCTACGCCGTGCCCCTGGATATCGCGACCGGCCTTGTAATGCTCATCAGCCGATTCATTCCGATCATCGCCCCGGTGGCCATTGCGGGCTATCTGGCGGTCAAGAAACCAACGCCGTTCACCGTGGGAACCTTGCGCACCGACACGCTGACTTTCGGCTTCGTGATATTGGGAACCATCCTGCTCGTGGGAGCCCTTTTGTTCCTCCCCGCGGCCGTGCTGGGGCCGGTGGCGGAGCATTTAGGACCAATGCCGTTTGGAAACTGAGGACTGTAGCAGGCACACTCCGTGTGCCGTCGGTGCGCCGCGGCGCGTTGCGCACAGAGCAGCGCCGACGGCACACGGCGTGTGCCTGCTACTTTGCTTGCGGCTCCGCCGCGCCGTGACGTTCCGGCAGCGGCGATGAAAAGGTGCGATCTAAGGAAAGCAAGTATGTCTACGATGATGATTCAAGAAAAACCATCGGCCGAAGGTGGTTCGCCGCAGGATGCCAAGCTTGCCCGCCGGCTGAGCCGCCGGCAAGGATTGTTCGCCCCGGAATTGCTCCGCAGGGCGTTGAAACAATCGTTCGTCATGCTCCGGCCCGACATCCAGTGGAAGAACCCGGTGATGTTCGTGGTCGAAGTCGGCACCGTGCTGAGCATTATTTTCACGATCGCGACCATCGCGGGCGCGGGGGGCTTGGCCCCGGTTCCGTATTTAATCCAGTTGGATGTTTGGTTGTTTCTGACGGTGCTGTTTGCCAACTTCGCTTCCGCATTGGCCGAGGCCCGCGGCAAGGCGCAGGCCGATGCCCTGCGCAAGACACGGCAGCAAACGCCGGCGTTTCGCCTGATGAAAACCGGCATGCTGGAAGAAACCGTTTCGACGGCGCTCCAAGCCGGCGATCAGGTCGTGGTCGAAGCGGGGCAATTCATTCCCGGCGACGGTGAGATCATCGAAGGCGTGGCGTCGGTCGACGAATCGGCCATCACGGGCGAATCGGCTCCCGTCATCCGCGAAGCCGGTGGCGATCGGTCCGGCGTGACCGGCGGCACGCGCGTGCTTTCCGACCGCATCGTCGTCGAGATCACGGCCACGGCCGGCAAATCGTTTCTCGATCGCATGATCGCGCTCGTCGAGGGAGCGATCCGCCAGCGAACGCCGAACGAAATTGCGCTGTCGCTGGTTCTCGCCGCCTTCACGCTTATCTTCCTGATCGTCACCGCTGCGCTCTGGCCGATGGCCCTCAACGCGGAAACGTATATGCAGGCATACGCCAACCGTCCGAATCCGCTGCATAGTCTTGGCACCGATATTCCCACGCTGGTGGCCTTGCTGGTTTGCTTGATTCCGACCACGATCGGCGCTCTGTTGGCCGCGATCGGCATCGCTGGAATGGACCGTGCGTTGCGGGCCAACATCCTCGCCAAGAGCGGCAAGGCCGTCGAGGTCGCCGGCGATGTTGACACGCTGTTGCTCGACAAGACCGGCACGATTACGATCGGCAATCGCAAAGCAACGCAATTCGTGCCAATGGACGGCTTCACCGCCGAGCAACTCGGGGAGCTCGCGGCACTGGCGTCGTTTGCCGATCAGACGCCCGAGGGCAAAAGCATCGTCGAATTGCACCGCCAGCTTGCGAAGAGTGCTGGCGGCGCCGGCGGCGCAACGGCTCGATTGGCCGAAGCGATTCCGGCGGACGCTCGGTTCGTGGCATTCACGGCTCAAACGCGCATGAGCGGCATCGATTTGCCCGGCATGCGATCGATCCGCAAGGGCGCGCCCGAGGCGGTGCTCGACCACGTCAAAACCCTGCAGGGGCATATCGCCCATCGCTGCAAGGAGCAGGTCGACACGGTCGCGTCCCAAGGCGCGACGCCGCTCTTGGTTTGCGAAGGAAATCGAATTGCCGGCATGGTCGTGCTGGAAGACATCTTGAAGCCCGACATCCGCGATCGCTTCGAACGGTTGCGCCGGATGGGCCTGCGCACGGTAATGGTCACCGGCGACAATCCACTCACCGCTTCGACGATCGCCCGGCAGGCAGGCGTCGACGATTTCATCGCTCAAGCCACGCCCGAGGCGAAGCTGGCCTACATTCGCAAGGAACAGGCGGCGGGCAAACTCGTCGCGATGATGGGCGACGGCACCAACGACGCCCCCGCGCTGGCCCAGGCCGACGTCGGCGTCGCCATGAATTCCGGCACGCAAGCCGCCAAGGAAGCGGGAAACATGGTCGATCTCGACAGCGATCCGACGAAGTTGATCGAAGTCGTCGAAATCGGCAAGCAACTTCTGATGACCCGCGGCGCCCTGACGACCTTCTCGATCGCCAACGACCTGGCCAAGTATTTCGCGATCGTGCCGGCCTTGTTCGCGGCCAACCTGCCGTGGCTCAAAAGCTTCGACATCATGAATCTGCACTCCGCGACGTCGGCGATCCTTTCGGCAGTCATCTTCAATGCCGTCATTATTCCACTATTGATCCCCATCGCGCTGAAGGGCGTGGCGTATCGGCCCGTCGGCGCCGACGCGCTGCTGCGGCGAAATCTGTTGATCTGGGGGCTGGGTGGCGTGATCGTGCCGTTCGTGGGCATCAAAATCATCGACGTCGTGCTGTTGCACCTGCACATGGTGCCTTGAACGGCATGGCGAGCGATTGTTGGCGTGGACGTTGGATGGTGCGCCATGGCAAGCGCAGTCTGCCAGTGTTGAGCCGCGAGTTGGTGCCGTTCTAATCTAAAACGCGAGACACGATATGATTCAAAATTTGCGTGCGAACTTGTGGTTGATCGTTTTGTCGCTATTGATGTGCTGTGTGCTGTATCCGCTGATGTTGCTCGCGGTCGGGCAGATCGCATTTTCCACTAGCGCCGAAGGAAGCCTGATCGTCGATCGCAACGGCCAGACGATCGGATCACGCTTGATCGCGCAGCCGTTCAGCGGCGACCAATATTTTCAGCCTCGCCCATCCGCCGCGTCGTACAACGCAGCCGCCTCGGGGGCGAGCAACTGGGGGGCGAGCAATCCGCAGCTACGCGACCGCGTGGCCCAATCGCTCGGCCCGATCGTGAAATACGCAGCCGGACCGAACAAAGACAAGCTGGTCGGGCCCGATATCGAAGCATGGTTCAAGAAAGACCGCTTTCAAGACAAGCCCGGAATCGTCGCCCAATGGGCCGATGCCCATAACACGACGGCTCAGAACTGGGTCGGAACCACGTTTGACCCAAAGAGCCCGACGCTGCAACAGCAATATGTGTTGGATTGGGAAAAGACGCGTCCAGCCGACATCGCTCGATTCAAGAAAGATAATCCCGACAAGACGGATCCCGCCCCTTCGGATCTTGCGATTGTGTTCTTCAAGTCGCTCTCGAAGGAGCATCCCGGCACATTCCCAAGCGCCCAAGACCACACCGTCAACGGCAAGACGGAAAAGCAGATCGCCTTGGTGTCCGAAGGAAGCGATGTGCAGTCGTGGATGTTCGACATGTGGCTCGAGGCGCATCCCGACGCCGAATTGCAGCAGGTTCCCGGCGACTTGGTGATGGCTTCCGGATCGGGCCTCGATCCCGACATCACGCTCGACGGCGCCGAATATCAACTCGACCGCGTCGGCGGCGAATGGACGAAACGCGCGAACCGCGATGTGCGCGGCGAAATCGAAGCGATGCTGCAAGACCACGCCACGGCTCCGCTCGGCGGCCTGGTGGGCGGGAAGCTGATCAACGTGCTGGAAATGAACCTAGCGCTTCGCGACCGCTACGAACCCGCCGGCCCGGCCGCAAAGTAGATCTCGCCGTTCGCAGCCACTAAGCCCAGCGAAGGCCCCGACCCGCCCTCCTTCGTTAATCGTCTTCCCTGCCTTTCCTGGGTCCGCGGTCGCACGTCTCGTCGTCGCCGCCTTGCTAACGCGCTTGAATGCCCCTTCGGGCTCGTGCCAAGATGACTGTTCGCCATAGCTTGTGAAATGTCTGCGAAATGGCGTGTCTTATCCAAACGCGTCTCGCCGGCCTCTTTTCTCACCACCGAGTCACCGAGAACACCGAGATCACAAAACCGAGTCGAAGGCTCGTGTGTTTTACCGTCTGCGTCAGGGCGTCTTGCTCCTGAAGTTCGGATGCTTTCTGCCGTTCTCGCTGTTCTCTGTGACTCTGCGGTTAGCCGTTCGCAATTCTGGCCATAAAATTGCAACAAATCAGCGATTGAGGATCGGCCGAAAAACAACTTCCGGTTTTCAAACCCCACCGCGTGCCCTCTCCCGCGAGGCGAGAGGGGCTGCGGAGCGCGGCCGGCGGGCACGATTCCAATGGCGCGGCGACGGCGATCAGCGCGGACTCGGATCCGCGCGATCACTGACAAATGTGCCGGCCGCGATGGGCGGCGCATGCGGAGCGCCGATCGGTTTGTCACCGCCGAGCTTGCGGATCACGGTGTAAAACACCGGGGTGAGAAACAATCCGAAGAATGTGACCCCGAGCATGCCGTAAAACACCACGGTGCCAAGGGCCTGCCGCATTTCCGCGCCGGCGCCAGTGGCCACGAGCAGCGGCACCGCGCCCAATATGAACGCGAAGCTCGTCATTAGGATTGGCCGCAGCCGCAAATGCGCCGCATTGAGCGCCGCGTCCATGGCGCGCATGTTCGGATGGTGTTCTTGCTGCTGTTTGGCAAATTCAACGATCAGCACTGCATTCTTGACGCTCATCCCCGCGAGCACTACGAATCCTATCTGCGTGAAGATGTTGTCATCCAGCCGGCTGAGATAAACACCCGCGATGCCGCACAACAAACACATCGGCACGATCAGAATGATCGAGGCCGAAAGTGCGAAGCTTTCGTACTCCGCCGAATGCGTCAGAAAGACAAACAACACGCATAGCGGAAAGATAAACAACGCTGTGTTGCCGGCCGTCTCTTCCTGATATGCCAGTTCCGTCCATTCGTAGGTGATCCCCGGCGGCAGGTCTTTCTTTGCCAAGCGAGCCATGATCTCGATGGCCTGCCCGCTGCTGATCCCCGGAGCGCCGGCGCCATTGATTTCCGCCGACGGGTAAAGGTTGTAGCGATTGATTCGATCGGCGTCGTTGATATCGCGCAGATTCATGACCGTGCGGAGCGGCACCATTGCGCCTGCCCCATTGCGCGTCTTGAGTTGACCGACGTCGGAAGCCACGGCGCGGAACGGAGCATCCGCGTGGGCGATCACTTTATAAGTTCGGCCGAGATAGTTGAAGTCGTTGATGTAAAAACTGCCCAGATCGACCTGCAGGGTTTGAAAAATGTCCGTGACCGAGACGTTCTCCTTCTTCGCCTTGATTCGATCGACGTCGGCGTACAATTGAGGGACGTTCGCGCGAAACGACGTGAAGAGCGACGTCAATCGCGGATCCTGGCTGGCGTCAGCCACGACCGCATCGGTAGCGGCTTCGAGTTGCTGCGGCGTCGCCCGGCCGGAGCGATCTTCCACTTGCATCTTAAACCCGCCGGCCTGCCCGATACCTTGAACCGGCGGGGGCAGCAGCACGATGCAAAACCCCTCTTGAATGTGGCTGTATTGCTCGGTGAGATACTCCGTAAGCGCCTTTGCCGACTGTTCGGGATCCCCGCTTCGTTCGCGAAAGCTCTTCAGCGGCAGAAACATCGCGGCCGTGTTCGTCTGATTCGTGCCCGTCAGGAGGTTCAGTCCCGTAATCGCAAATGTTCCCTCGATCCCGCGCCGCTTGAGCGCGATTGCCGACATCCGGTTCAGCACGGCGTCAGTCCGATCGATCGCCGCCGCGTCGGGCAATGCCAAGGCGACGATCAGATATCCCTGGTCCTGTTGAGGAATGAAGCCCGTCGGCACCGATTTGAAGCCCAAATACGTCAGAAACAGCAGACCGGCATACACGGCCAAAACCAGCACCGAGAGCCGAATCGCCTGCCGCAGCAGGATCACATAGCCGGCGTTCAATTTCTCCAACCCCCGGTCGAACAACCGGAAAAACCAGCCGACGGTCATGTCGATCAACCGCGTCAGGTGATCCTTCTTGGCCTTGTGCGGTTTGAGGATCAGCGCCGCGAGAGCGGGGCTCAGCGTCAACGAGTTGAAGGCGGATAAGAGCGTCGAGAACGAGATCGTCAAAGCGAATTGGCGATAAAACTGGCCCGTAATCCCGCTGATAAACGCGACAGGCACGAAGACGGCCGTCAACCCGCAGGCGATGGCGATGACGGCCGGCGTCACTTCCTCGAGCGCCCGAAAGGATGCCTCGCGCGGCGACAGGCCGTCTTCGATCCAGCGATCGACGTTTTCGACCACCACGATGGCATCGTCGACGACGATGCCGATCGCCAGCACCAATCCGAACATCGACAAATTGTTGAGCGAAAAACCGAAGATCGCCATCACGGCAAAGGTCCCGATCAGCGACACGGGAATGGCCAGCAGGGGCACCAGCGCCGCGCGCCAATTCTGCAGGAACACCAAGACGACGAGCGCCACCAAGGCAATCGCCTCGAACAGCGTTGTCACGACGTCATGAATGCTGTCTCGGACAAACGTCGTCGTGTCGTAGGGAATTGCGTAGGCAATTCCCGAGGGAAAATCGGCCCGCAGTTCATTCAACCGCTTGTAGATTGCGTTTGCCGTAGCGATGGCATTGGAGCCAGGAAGCTGGAAAACGCCGATCCCCACGGCCGGCAAACCGTTGTAGTGCGTGTTGGTCGTGTAATCGGCGGCCCCCAACTCGACTCGCGCTACGTCCCGCAGTCTGGTCACGCTCCCGTCGGCGCCGGTCTTGACGACGATTTCGCCGAATTCCTTCGGCTCGATCAGCCGCCCCTGGGCGCTGACGGTGTACTGGAAAGAGGTTCTCCCGGGGGGCAACGGCGCCGCCCCCACGATGCCCGCGGCAACCTGAACGTTCTGCTCTTGCACCGCGGAGATGACGTCTCCGGCCGTCAAATTTCGCGACGCCATGTTCTCCGGATTCAACCAAAGACGCATCGAATAATCGCGCGCTCCGAAGATCGTCAAGTCGCCGACGCCCTGCACCCGGGCCAACTCGTCCTTGATCTGCAAGGTGACATAATTACTCACATACAGCGGATCGCGACTTCCGTCGGGCGAATAGACCGCGATGCCCAACGTGATGTTGGGCGAAGCCTTTTTCACCACGATCCCCGCGCGCTGCACGTCGGGCGGCAACACCGGCGTCGCGATCGCTACCCGGTTTTGAACTTGCACCTGGGCGATGTCCAGATCGGTGCCCAACTTGAACGTAAGGGTCAACGCCATGTTGCCGTCGTTCGTGCTTTGGCTCGACATGTAGAGCATGCCTTCGACGCCGTTGACCTGCTCCTCGATCGGCGTCGCCACGGTCGCCGCGACTGTTTTTGCGTTGGCGCCGGGATAACTCGCGCTGACGGTGACCGTGGGAGGCGCGATGTCGGGAAACTGCGAGATGGGCAACGAGAACGCGGCGACCGCGCCCACGATCACCGTGACGATCGAAAGCACGGCGGCGAACACCGGCCGATCGATGAAGAAATGCGCGAATCGCACTTATCGATCCCCGGCTTTGGGCTTGACGGAGCGCGGCTGAGCCGCGAATTCGCTTCCGTCGCGCTTGCCGCTCGGCGATTCAGCCGGCGGCACGGCGACACTGTCTCCCGGATCGGAAAACGAGCCGGGATTCACCTTGATCGGAACCTCGTTGGGCACGACGACCGCGCCCGGACGTGCCCGCATCTGTCCGTTGACGACGACCCGATCGCCCGGCTCGATGCCCGAGGCAACGGCGCGCAAATCGCCGAACAAAGCGCCCAGCGTCACCGGTCGAACCGACACCTTGTTGTCCTTCCCGACGACCAGCAAATTGTGCTGGTTCTGGTCGTTGCCGATCGCGGCGTCGGGCACCAGTTGGGCATGATAGCGCCCGCTCCCCGGCACGCTAAGCCGGGCAAACAGGCCCGGAATCAGCTCGCCGGAAGCGTTCTTCAGCACGGCCCGCATCCGCAAGGTCCCCGTCGTGGGATCGACGTGATTGTCGAGAAAGTCGATGACGCCTTGAGTGGGAGGATCGCTCCCGATTTGAACGTTGCATGGCAATGCACCTTCGCGCGCGCTGAGCAGCTTTCGCTCCTGCGCGAGCCGCTGATACTTCAACACCGATTGCTCGTCGACATCGACATAGCAGTAGATCGGCGAGACGGATTGGACGGTGGTGAGCAATGTCGCCTGTCCGGCGCCGCCGTTGACAAGATTGCCGACCGTCACCATTTTGTAGCTGATCCGGCCATCGATCGGCGACAACACGCGGCACCACTCCAGATCGAGCCGCGCCGATTCGAGCGCTGCCTTCGCCGACTCGAGCGCCGCCTCGGCCTGCTCGACGACTGCCAAGGCATTATCCACATCTTGCTGCGAAACGGCGCCGGAGTTTTCGCGCTGCAAGGCCGACAGCCGCCGCGAGGTCACCCGCGCGATGGCCAAGGCGGCCTCCGATTTCTTCCGCTCGGCTTCCTTTAGATCGAGATCCGCCTTGAACGGCCGATCATCGATGACAGCCAGCAAATCGCCTTGCTTGACAATCGCTCCTTCGCCAAACGGCATCTTGACGATCAGCCCGCTCACCCGCGCCATGATGTTTGCCACCTCGGGCGCCTGCAAGTGCCCCGTGTAAACGTCCCACTCCACGACATCCTTTTGAATCGGCCGTGCAACGGTCACTTCGGGCGGAGGCGGCGGAGTCATCGGCGGCTCCGATCTTCCGCAGCCCACCAAACCCACGATCAACAACAGCAAAAAGCCCGTCCCCTGGCCGTACGATCGCCTGGCCGCCGTTGTGTTCAATGCAAGTGGCGTCATGGCGCGATATTCTTACGGATTTCGGCGGAGGCCACGATGACCAATTCGAGCGGCTTCGCGAACGCCACAGGTGGCCCAGCCGGCTGAGACCCCATGCCGAGGAACTCGCTCCGGGCAGCCGGCCTTTTGGCGCGGCCCGGGCAACACCTCAATTGTTCAATAAAACTGAACATCGGCATGTTAGTATCACTGGACGACCGAGTCAATCCATCGTATAGTTTTTTCATGCGTCCGCTCTATCATCCTTCACTCGACGAGATCACTGTTCAGGGCATCTTGTATGCCCTGTCCGATCCGGCGCGCGTGCGAATCCTCGTCGAGTTGATCGATGCCGACTGCGCCAAGAACTGTTCGGCGTTCTTGCACATTGACAAGCGGCCGTTGCCCAAGTCGACCGTGTCTCAGCACTTCAGAATCCTGCGCGAGTCAGGGCTGATCCGCAGTCTCCGCAAAGGCACTGAGCTCCAGAATCAAACGCGATGTGCCGAGCTCAAAAGGCGGTTCGGTCCTATGATCGCCGCAATTCTAGAGGCGTTTCACGACGAAGCGCGGCGGCACAAATGACGCGGCCGACGTACCGAAAGAAGGGTGCTGCGAAAAGCCTTAAGGGCCAAATCAGTGCTCTCTTGGCAGCGAGGCCGCGCAGCGGATCGAACAATTTACCCACCGACTCCGACTTGTCTCAAGTCAGACTCGTGATGCGCAGGACCCCCGGCGCAGCTTGCGATTGGTCATGCACAAGAAAATAGCGGATTCGCCAGCGGAACCTCATGACGAGCGCGGCACGTTGCCGGCGACTAGCGACCGGCAGCCGAATTCAAGCCGACGTCGATTCGAACGCTATCGCCAGAAGTTCAAGCGGCAGGAATTGCCCCAGGGCGGGATTCATTCCTCCGGGGATTCTCGGAGTCCACAGGACCGCGTTCGTTCCGCAGCCCAACTCGTTTGGCATTTTTTGCGGCTGCTGATCCCCTATCGATTTGAAACGTTCTGGATTCTCGCATCGGCGACGACCGCGACTTTGATCGGTCTGCTGCCGCCGGCGGGAACGAAGTTTATCATCGACTACGGTTTGGGCCATGAACGGCCGCCGGAGCGTTGGCTGCGGCTATTTCCGGCGCTCGCTGATCCCAGGCGCCTTCTATTACTGACGGTGCTTGCCGTTTCGATCGTCTCGCTTTTGAAGATCCTGATCCAGATTTGCGGACGTTGGTACGCGACGAAAATCTCCAAGCAAATCCAGTTGGACGTTCGCCGCCGAGTATTCGAGCATGCCGTGCGATTGCCGCTCCACCGCGTGCACGAGATTCGTTCCGGAGGTGTGGCGTCGATTCTGCGGGAAGATGGCGGTAGCGTCGGCGAGTTGATGTTCGGCATGCTGTTCAATCCATGGAGCGCCATCATTCAGTTGATCGGCAGCCTTGCAATTCTGGCCTGGGTCGACTGGTCGCTGCTTCTCGGGGCGCTGGTGCTTCTGCCAACCGTGTTCGTGACCCATCGCGCTTGGATCAACAACATTCGGCCCCAATTTCGCGTGATTCGCAAACAGCGGGAGCAAATTGACGCGGGCGCCACGGAATCGTTCGCCGGAATGAGGATCGTCCGCGCATTCAGCCGACAGAAGCGCGAGGCGGCTCGGTTTACAACGGAGAACAACTTGATGGCCCGCCAGGAGCTATACGCCTGGTGGTGGATGCGTGGTGTCGAAACGGCTTGGGAAGTTCTGATTCCCGTTGCCAGCGCCGGACTGCTCTTCTTCGGCGGACTGCGCGTGCTCGCCGGTCACATGACCGTGGGCGATCTGATGATGTTTCTGGTTTATCTGCTGATGCTCCTGGAGCCGCTTGCCACGCTTGCACAAAGCGCTACGCAATTTCAAAACAGCCTCAGCGGTCTCGATCGGGTGCTCGACCTGTTGGGCGAATCGCGCGAGATGCCGTCCACTCCAGACTCCTTGAAAGCGGACCGCCATGCGATCCTCGGGGATATTGCAATGGTGCATGTGTCCTTCACCTATCCCGGCGCCGACCAACCCGCGCTCAGCGACGTCTGCCTCTCGGTTGCCGCCGGGCAAACGGTTGCCTTGGTTGGACCCAGCGGCGCGGGCAAAACAACGCTCAGTAATCTGGTGGCCCGCTTTTATGATCCGACTTCCGGTCGTGTGGCCCTCGACGGACGTGACCTGCGCGACTACGACGTGGAATCGTTTCGCACGCTGCTGGGAATTGTCGAGCAGGATGTGTTTCTGTTCGACGGGACGATCGCTCAAAACATCGGCTATGCCAGACGCGACGCGACTCCCGGCGAAATCCGTGCGGCGGCCGCTGCCGCCAACGCCACCGAGTTCATCGATCGCATGACCGACGGAATGCAAACGGTCATCGGCGAGCGGGGCGTGCGGCTCAGCGGCGGCCAACGACAGCGGCTGGCCATCGCCCGCGCAATCCTCGCGGATCCTAAATTGTTGATTCTCGACGAAGCCACCAGCAACCTTGACACCGACAGCGAACGACTGATCCAGCAAAGCCTCGCGAATCTCATGCGCGGCCGGACCAGTTTCGTAATCGCACATCGCTTGAGCACGATCGCCCGCGCCGATTTGATTGTCGTCGTGGAACACGGCCGAATCAGCCAAACCGGAACGCATTCGGAACTGATGTCCAGAGGGGGAAAATATCGCGCCATGGTGGAGCAGCAAATCGACATGACATTGGGGAATATCAACCCCGCGCCGGCGAATGGCACTGACTTCGCCCGAGCCTAGCCAACGAAAATCGTTGCGGCATCATCGCAGCGCGCAACAAAGGGGACGCAGCCGAATGCCACCAAGTTAGGCGCAACCTGTTTGAGCGAAGCGGCGCCACGCGCAGCGTCTCTTCCACGACCCGTGCGAACGCTCGGTAATCCCTGTCGGGGTGGAACAGGTGCATCCGCCCGACGCCGCGGTTCAGCACGTGAAACAACCCTCCCGCCGCGGCACGACTCGTGCGATTCGAGGATGGCCAACATCTTGCCCGAACAACCCATCCTTGCCAATATATGCGCCTGTCCCCTTTATTGGCCCCCCTTTATTGGCCCGCCCATGACAGTGCTTTATTGGCCCGCCTGATTCCGTTCCTCGTGAAAGAAGGTCGGCAGCGGTTAGAGGCGAGGGCTGTTGCTGTGCAGAGGCGGGGTGCAAGGCCTGACTCGCCCATTCAAGAACTGGATTTGCCGGCGCACGACGGCATCCTCCGCCCAGTATGGAACCGGGCGCCCTGAAAGCAGTGCATTATCTTGAGATGTCTGCATTTATCGGGCGATCTAAGACAGGATGCAAAGCATCTGGTAAACTAGGCTGGGAGCGAGCGTCCTGTGTTTGTCAACCCATACCTAGTGGCCTGGAATCGGCGGCAAGGCAAGAATGGCGAATCAACTGACCCGAGCCGTCGAGGACTATCTTAAGGCAATTCATCGCCTGGGCGGGGTCGATAAGATGATCTCGCCCGTGGACCTTTCTGCACGGTTGCAAGTCCGGGCCGCTTCCGTGACCGGAATGCTCAGGCGGTTGTCCGAAGGGGGATGGGTCGCCTACACGGTCGGGCAAGGCGCGCGTTTGACGGCCAAGGGTACGGCTGAAGCGCGGCGAGTGATCCGTCGACACCGTCTGATGGAATTGTTTCTCACGCGCGTTTTGGGGTTGGATTGGAGCGAGGTTGACGCGGAAGCCGAGGCATTGGAGCATGCAATGTCCGCCCGTCTGGAGCAGGCGATTGCGGAATTCCTAGGGGAACCGCTTGAGGATCCGCATGGTCATCCGATCCCAACTCGCGAAGGAAAGCTTACCCACCGAGATCTTCGTCCGTTGCATTCTTTCGAGCCCGGCGATCGCGTGGTGATTCGCGAAGTGCAGGACGATCGCCCCGACCGATTGCGGCGCTGGTCCGATCTCGGACTTCGCCCCGGCGCCCTCGTCACTTTGGTCAGCCGCCAACCTCTCGACGGCACTTTCCACGTTCTGGTCGGAGGTCAGGTTGCCGTTTTGGGCGCTGAAGGGCTTGCCGGTCTTCTCGTCGAGCCGGTCGCGCCTGCCCGGGCCTGCCGGCCCGCCGCAAAAAAGGCGCGGCGAAAAGGCGAAGCCGGTTAAGAAGCGGACCAAACATATTGCTCTTCCCGCTCGCGTAACCCGCCGCTTTCGCGCGCATTGATCGCAAATCTCCCGGTCACGCTCTGGCCCGAAAATTTTCTGGCTCTCGCTTGACATCCGTGCCGCCGTTTCATAGCCTTACCTTTGTGCGTTGTTAGTCAAACCTAAATAATGTTTTTAGTGGCGATGGTAGTAATGCTTAAGCACTCCCTATTTAGCCGGTGGAGAAGCCGTCGGCCCGGCTTCACCTTGGTGGAACTGCTGGTCGTAATTTCCATCATCGGAATCTTACTCGGCTTGCTTCTGCCCGCCGTCCAAGCGGCTCGCGAAGCCGCCCGTCTGACCCAGTGCCAGAACAATCTCAAACAGATCGGTTTGGGATTGCTTAACTTCGAGAGCGGCAAGCGAGTTTTTCCGCCGAGCTACGTCAGTCAGCCCGAAAACCCAGCCATGAGTCCCATCGATCCAGACTTCAACGATGCCGGCCCCGGCTGGAGTTGGATGACGCTTTTGCTTCCTTATCTCGAAGAGACCGGCGTCTATCAATCGCTCAACCGGAATCTTACGTGCTGGGATCCGGCGAATGCGGCAATCGTTCAAACACCGCTAACGCTCTTTCGCTGCCCTTCGGATAGCCTTGGCCAAAACCCCAACCAAGATGCGACGGTCATGGTAACCGATACCAACCAGGAGCCGATGGGAGTCGTCTTTGGTCGGTCGAACTATGTCTCAAGCGTCGGCAGCAGCACGCTGTGGTGTAGTTGGCCAGTGACGATTCAGCCGAATGGGGCCATGTTTCGCAATAGCGCGACCCGAACCGTCGATGTGACCGATGGCCTGACCCAAACCGTATTCGTTGGCGAGCGATCCGCGAACATTGCCGATTCAGTTTGGCCGGGCATCGTGCCCCTATCCGGCCATTTCGCATATCCGCCGTTCGCCAGTGTCGGTAGCGGCGGCTTCAACACGAACTACGACGGCCCCGGTGCTTACGTTGGCGCCCACGGCGGCCCTTGCCCCTACGAAGATCCGGTCGTCATTCATCCGCCGAACAGTCCCTACGGTCATAGCGACCAGATGGAGTCCATGCATCCCGGCGGCGCAAATATCTTGATGGGCGACGGTTCAGTTCACTTCTATGCCGACTCCCACATGCTGTCCACCTGGGTTGGTCTAATCAGCCGCAACGGCGGAGAACCCATCAATGAACAGTATTGATCGCTTGCGAAAGATCGGTGCGCGGCGGTGGCTGTTGGTGGGCGCGATTCTGGCGCTGGCCGCACGCATTGGCTTGCTCGCTTACGACTTGCCGCTCAAACGGCCTGGCGCCGCAAAATCGGAGAAAACGGTGCGGGCAAACAAAAGCCCGGAGCATGGCGGAACGGTCCATTTCGACCTATTAGCGAAGCTTCTGGCCGACGACCGCCGAAGCGCTCCGAAAGGAGAGTGGCGGCGCGAGCTTTTGGCTCCGAATCCTCCGTTTCGGGTCGCAACGCAAAGCTGCCCGCTCGTCGGTCGTGCCGCGCCAGATTTCACGCTTTCCGATCATCGCGGCAAGCCGTGGAACTTGAAGAGCCAGTTGAAAAGGGGCCCCGTTGTTCTGGTGTTCTACCTCGGCTTCTACTGCAACTACTGCGTACACGATCTGTTTGAATTGAATGCGGATCTCGATCGCTTTCACGAATTGGGCGCTGAAGTGATCGCCATCAGTGGCGATGGCCCGGGGGTCACGCGACAGCGTTTCGAGCAGTTCGGGGCATTCGGTTTTCCGGTGTTGTCCGATCCCGGCCATGCTGTGGCGCGGTCGTACGGCATGTTTCGGCCCGAGGGCCCGTCCCAATCGGAGTTGCTGCTGCACGGGACATTCGTGATCGGGCGCGACGGCCAGGTTTCTTGGGTCGGCTTTGGAGATCTGCCGTTCCGCAACGACATGGCCCTACTCTTTGAGGTTGCCCGCTTAGGCCGCGCGTCGGAGACCAACGAACCGCGAGCGGATTCGACCGCACGGTCAATCTCCGCGGAGTCGCAAGTTCCATGAAATTCGCATCCGGTTCTGCGTTGCCGACCGCCTCGGCGAATTCTTGGCAGGATTGGATTTTGCGTACGAAGACGTTTCCAATCGTCTCGACAAAACCAACTTGGAGCCGTCGCAGATCCTGATTCACGAAACCAGGATCGATGCGGTCGCGCGGCCGGAGTCCAACCTTGGTGAAAACGACTGGAATCGAAGATCCAATGAAATCTCCAAATCGCTGGAAATTCCTGCTATCCGCCGTGCTGTTCGCCGCGGGCTGCGGCGGCCCGACCGAGGTGGATCGCGACAACCGCCGCGCGGTGGACCAGCTTCTTACCGCGATCACTTTGAGGAGCCCCAGCTTGCTCGATGCGGCGGCTAAGCGCGTCGCCACGCGCCACTCGGCCGGCCAATTGACCGACGAGGAATCCCAGTCTCTGGAAGCCATCATCCAAAAGGCCCATGCGGGCAACTGGGGAGCCGCGGAAACCGACGGTTATGAATTTCGGAAACAAAATCCATTCGTGCGAGAGGGGCGCTGATAGCGGAATTGATTAAGGCGGAACACGCAATTGCGGCCGACTGCAACCCGGGCGGAATATTGACTAGCTAATCTGCCGGGACAGGATAAAGGGGACAGGACAGGATAAAGGGGACAGACAGGATAAAGGGACAGGATAAAGGGGACAGGCGCATATAATGGGTAAGATTTGGCGGAACCCAAAACGCGACCCAATATTGGTAAGATGGGAAGGTTTTGCACTAGCCTTCCGCGATGCCACGAACCGCACGAATCGCGGCCGGAGGAATTGTTCTTCATGGGTCGCATCGCGGGCGACGCGCGCATGCAACTGTCCGACCAGCCGGCCGACTAGCAGGCCTTCGAACGTGTCTTGCAGTGC